>NZ_JAERKU010000023.1:0-16469 GCF_018256955.1 Acetobacter persici | reverse complement strand
AAAGACAGCCGCATCCTTTCTTTCCGTCATCCTCATCGCCGCTACAGCAGACTATATCAAGGCCTAACAGGCCCTAGAGCATGTTCTGTACGGGCCAGAAGGATGAAATCCTGCATGTCCAGCGGAGAAGAGGATAGACGCTTGAACAGCCTTCCCGGCAGTTCTCTGAGAGCAATCACCGGGCGTAAAAATGGATCTTCTTGCACGCGATAGACTGCTATAACATCAAGAATATCAGAGGGTTGGCCACGCACGTTTGTCGCGTGACGTTCTGAAAAATTATAACGAGGCAGAAAAACGTCAAAAATATTCATCGTATCTTCAACTTTACCAGTGGATAGAGCGACCGGTCTGTAAAATTAAGCATTGTCTGATCCAAATCCAACGATCCCTCTTTTGGGTGATGAAACTGGTACCAGACTACTATCGCGCAGCAAGTTGCGGCTTTCACTTTTTAGCCATTCGGTAAAAGATACTGTGCTGCCTGGTTGGTGCCGTAGGCTTTCCTGAAACAATCCAGCAGGCAAGTAAGTGATCATGATCTGGACGGGCAAGAATTTTACGGTACCGTGAAGACCTGACGCTCAGACACATTGTGATGCATTACGATCACTGTATCGTGTCGGTTCAAATAAATAGCCTCTTTCAAGCGTAAAAGAGAGAGGCTGGGCCGCCTCAACACATACTAATATTACAGCTAAGCAGCGACCATTACCCTCTGTGCCGGACAGGCAGATTACGTTGTGCTTATGTCGCAGGTCTACGCTGCTTCTTCCTGTCGCAATCTGTGTAGCGTCGCGTCCCGGGAGAACATGTAGCCCAACACTCTCTGGAAGCGGAGGGAGGCGATAGGCACGCATAAAGCTGCTTTTTTGACGCATTAGACGTTGTTGGAATGGTCGCCATATTCAATAAAAATGATGGAAAACGTTGTTTTTGAATAAATATTAGTTTTGGATTTTTTTCTATCGAAAGCAACGCCTCGAAATACTAAAAACCGATTTAAGTAGCCCGTTAAACGGAAACAATTTCTTGAAAATCAACCTGTTATAATTGCCACTAAAAAACCGCGCTTTATTATGGAGTATTTTTTGAGCCACAAACATGATATGCGTCGGACTACGTTGAAGTCTGATGAAAATCTTCACGAGCGCCACTGTTGATCTAAGTGGCTTTTTCTGGAGAGAGGCATGGTTTCGCGACGTTCCCTGCTGACGACGGTAGTCGCTGCTGCAATAGTCCCTTATGCAAAAGGGAGCGCGGCGTCTCAAAAAGTGAACTCACAGGATCTGGCGCTTCTCGACCTGCTGACATGGGGAGCCTCTCCATCGGCCATTCGTGACTTCCTGACGCTCGGCCGTAAGCAGTGGTTGCGTGGGCAGCTCACGCCCCCAGCACAAGTGCCTCTGCCGCCCGATGTCCAGCAGCAGATTGATGGGCTGACAATTTCCCAGCGATCGGCTGTCGATCTGGCAAGGAATTTCGAGGCGCAGGGCCGCGCGATAAAGGGGATTGCTGATCCAGCCGCTCGGGCAGAGGCGAAAAAACTCTATCAGACCGAGATGACGGACATGGCGCGACAGGCCGCCACGGTCTCCATCCTGCGGGCTCTCTACGCGCCAGATCAGTTGCGCGAGCGCATGACGTGGTTCTGGTTCAATCATTTCAACGTCTATCAGGGTAAAGGCATAATCCGAGTTCTCGTTGGGGATTACGAGCAAAATGCCATTCGCCGCCACGCGCTGGGCCACTTTCGTGATCTTTTGATGGCGACACTTCGCCATCCCGCGATGATGCGTTTTCTTGACAACGCCGATAACAAAGCAGGCCATGTGAACGAGAATTATGCCCGCGAGATTATGGAACTGCATACGATGGGCGTCGGTTCCGGCTATACGCAGCAGGATGTTGAGCAGCTCGCCCGTATTCTAAGTGGTGCGGGTATAGATGTTCGCCCCGATAGTCCCAGACTGAAACCGGAATTACAGCCTCTTATGGTGAGAGACGGAGCCTTCCTGTTCAACCCGGCCCGCCATGATTTTAGCGATAAGATTTTTCTGGGGAAAACCATCAAAGGCAGCGGCTTTCCGGAGATCGAGCAGGCAGTGGACATGCTCTGCGCTCATCCTGCCACAGCACGCCATATTGCACGCCGGATTGCTCTGTATTTCGTTTCCGATAACCCGCCCGAGAGCCTCGTCGCCCGTATGACGCGGTGCTTCACGGAAAACAAAGGGCATATCGCCAGCGTGCTGGATGTTATGATCAGCTCTCCGGAGTTTGTGGCCAGTCTGGGAACGCGTTTTAAGGACCCGGTGCGGTATGTCTATTCAGCAGTCCGTATGGCTTATGATGACAAGCTGATTATCAATACCGCCCCGATACAGGGATGGTTAAGCAGGCTGTCTGAAGGGCTCTATAACCGTCTTACCCCTGACGGGTATCCGCTGGACTCCTTAGCATGGTCATCATCAGGGCAGATGATGGCGCGCTTCGACATTGCTCAAAAGATTGGAGCAGGAGCGGCAGCTCTTTTCAGGCGACCTGATGAAAAAGGGGCGGGTGAGGCTGTTCTCCCTCTCCTGCAGAACGGAGCATATTTTGATGTCAGGCGTGCCACGCTGTCTCGGCAGACACGGGCTGCGCTGGACAAAGCAACATCTCCTCAGGAGTGGAATACACTTTTCCTTTCCTCACCAGAATTTATGAGCTGACAGGAGATTTTCCGTCATGAGCCTCACGCGTCGTAACCTTTTGCTCGGAATGGCAGCCGCATCTCCGCTGACTATGGCCGGTCGGCTCTGGGCTGCACCTGCCGGGGGTGCCCGGCTGCTCGTTGTTTTTCTTCGTGGTGCTTATGATGCCACCAACATCATCATCCCGATGGGGAGCGATTTCTACTATGCGTCCCGCCCGACACTGGCAATCGCGCGGCCGGACCCCGGCAATCCTCTTGCGGCTTTACCTCTTGAGGCCGCGTGGGGACTTCACCCCGCTCTGCGCGAGACTATTCTGCCCCTGTACCAAAAAGGAGAAGTCGCATTTGTCCCCTTTGCCGGGACGGATGACCTGACCCGCAGCCACTTTGAAACACAGGATACGATCGAACTGGGGCAGGATATCAAAAACGCACGAAACTACCGTTCCGGTTTTATGGGGCGTCTGGCCCGGACACTGAGTGGGGTCTCCCCAATTGCGTTTACGGCGCAGTTACCGCTTGCTTTTGACGGCGGCGGTGCCGTGCCAAACGTTGCCATTAATGCTGTCGGCAAATCCGCCATTACCGCCCGGCAGGCCCGGCTGATCAGTGACATGTATGCCGGACGCCCGCTTGCGTCTGCTGTGGATGAAGGCTTCCATATCCGGGATGACGTCTACCATGCCATTACAGATAAACTGACACAGGCAAGCAGGGGTGCTGCAAGCCCCAAGGGGTTTGAACTTTCAGCCAGACGCATTGGCCAGTTGATGCGTGACAGGTTCAGCCTTGGCTTTGTAGATGTTGGTGGATGGGATACGCACGTCAATCAGGGGGGAGCCAAGGGCTATCTGGCCGACCGTATTGGCGAACTGGGGCGAGGTCTTGCCGGTTTCAGTGAAGAAATTGGCCCGCAATGGCATAATACGGTGGTCGTGGTGGTCTCTGAGTTTGGCCGGACGTTCCGTGAAAATGGGGACAAGGGCACGGACCATGGTCACGGGAGCGTCTACTGGGTGCTGGGCGGCGGTATCAAAGGAGGGCGCCTGGCAGGCGAACAGGTTCCTGTTGAACAGAAATACCTGTTCCAGAACCGTGATTATCCGGTGCTCACAGATTATCGTGCGATGTTTGGTGGCCTGTTTCAACGACTATACGGTTTGGGGCAGACTGATCTTCAGACTGTTTTTCCCACTGCCAGCCCCGCGGACCTTAAGCTGGTATGAGGACCGTGGCGTGGCGGGCACTGCTGTACTCTCTTACAGTGTTCGTCTCCGTACCATCCGCGTTTGCGGCTGAGCCATGGTGTCGCATTACCTCGCCGCAGACCGGGCCCGTCCTCACATCTCTGGTGCATCAGCTTGAAAGGGAGCGCAACCGCTTACCTGCGCCTTTGCCTCGCCTGCATACAGAAGGCACTCTGCCGCATGAGGGTCTTTATGATGAAAGTGTTGAGGCTAAGCGTGACTTGCCTCTCATGCAAAAAGCCGCGCTTGTCTGGCACGCAACTCACGATAACGCATGGTTTGAAATCGCACGGCGCTATCTTTTGGCGTGGGTTACCACGTACCACCCCAGCTTTAATCCGATTGATGAAACCAGCTTCGATGCGTTGATTGACACTTATGCCATCATTGATTCTGCCCTGCTGCCAGCAGACCGTACATTGGTTAAGGCTTCTCTTGAAAAATGGGCCAGCGGCTATGGTGACGCGATGGAGCATGCGGACAGTCGCTCAACATGGCGCAACAACTGGCAAAGCCACAGGGTTAAACTTGTGACGATGATGGCGGTTGCCCTTGGCAATGACGTGCTGTTTGAGAAAGCACGTGTGCTGTTCCGTAAACAGATTATGGCCAATATCGCTCCGAATGGTGAAACCCTTGATTTCAGAGAGCGTGATGCGCTGCATTATGTTGTCTACGATCTTCAGCCTCTGATTCAGGCGGCTCTTGCGGCCAGAACGCGTGGAGAAGACTGGTATCACTGGACGACCGGTCAGGGTGCATCCCTTGCAAAAGCGATAGGCTGGTTAACACCTTATGTATCGGGTGAGAAACCGCACGAGGAGTTTGTCCATTCGGTCGTGCGTTTTGACGCGCTTCGCGCCAGAGCGGGGCTCAAAGGGTATTCTGGTATGTTTGACCCCCGCTCAGCAGGCGCGCTCTACTGGCTGGCTTCGGAATTCGACCTGTCCTTGCGGGCTCTGGCCGAAAAGCTTCAAGCTGTGCCAGTACCTTTTATTAGTCTTTGTGGACAATAAGGGGAAGCAACCAACAGTCTCAATGCCGGGTTATAAAGCAGTTATCATTTTGATTTCCGGACGCTCACCCTGTCAGATTTTTTTTCTAAAATCGTAAGAATTACAATTTCTATAACCCGTTTTCTTATATCGCGTCATATCATCATCCCCCATAATCTCGGAACGGTGCCAGACGGTCTGAAAGATAAAGCCGGTTCATTCTGCGCAATTCGTCGGGAGCTCCGGGTGAGGTGGGGGCATCTTTTGTGATCATGCCTCGTAAAATTTTCATGGTGTTGAGAACAACAGCTGCAATGTCTCTCGCAAGGGTTTCATCCAGCCCCGGTGCGCACACACGCAGGGCTGCCGCTATTCCTGTCAGGGCATGACCGCGTGCGCGGTTGCGGATCTCCATTCTGTCTGTCCGTGCTTCCATCAGAGCAGATAGCGACTTTACGCGCGGATGAAGCGTGACAAGCAACTCAATCAGAACATCTGCCAGCGCCTCTGGCGAAAGGGTGGCCGCACGCTGGGCGAGGGCTGCGTATTCCTCTTCCAGAATGGCGATATGGCGCTGTACAAGCGCATCCGCCACCGCTTCCTTGTTCGGGAAGAAACGATACAGAGAGCCAATCTTCGCTCCGGCACGTAGCGCGATTTCCGCCATGGTCGTCGCCTCATAGCCTCGTTCCGCCATCAGGTCGGACGCAGCCCCCAGCAATTCCTCAACGCGCTGGCGTCCAGCCGCGCGCATTGGTTGAAGAGGCGTCCGTTTTCCTCTTGACGTATTTGAGTCTTCCCTCAATTAATACTCCTGTTTGAGCATGCACTCAACTTAAAGCGGTTTTCATATGCCCGGATAACGCTTGGGGAAAGCAGTCCGGACGTCAATAGGGAAGGTCTTATCATGATTTCACTCCCGGCTCGCCAGACAGCTCTTGTGCTGATTGATCTCCAGAAAGGTATAACGGAGCTTCCTCTTGCTCCACGATCAGGGGAAGACATTGTTGAACGCTCAAAAACGCTCGCAGCCCGTTTCCGGGCCGCAGGCTCGCCTGTTATTATGGTGAATGTTGCGTTCGCCCCGGATTTTGCCGATGCGGTGCATGCGGCGGTCGACCGGCCTTTTTCGCCGCCGGGCGGCTTTGCTCCGGACTGGGCGGAACTGGCTGACGGTCTTGCTGAACCGAACGATCTGCGGGTTACAAAACGGCAGTGGGGTGCGTTCTACGGCACAGATCTTGACCTTCAGTTGCCGCGGCGTGGGATCACGACCATCGTACTTGGCGGAATTGCTACCAATCTGGGGGTAGAATCCACCGCGCGGGCGGCCCATGAGCATGGGTACAATGTCGTATTGGTAGAAGACATTATGTCTACATTTACGGAAGCGATGCAGCGTTTTGCCTGCGAAGAAATTTTTCCGCGCCTTGGCCGTGTGGTCGCAAGTGATGCAGTAACGCTTGATGTATGAGCGTCTGGTGTGCGCCATAGCGTCTCCCGGTTTCGAGTAACGCCAGCATGAAAACGGAAAAACTATTGCCAGCCGGGCGTGCAGATCAATTGCCGCCGGGGACGTGGAAAATCGTGAGTGTTGCGGCAATCGGGTCTTTTATGGCGCAACTGGACGCCACGATTGTCAATGTGTCACTTCCGGACCTTGTCACGACGCTACACGCGCCGTTTTCCAGTATCCAATGGGTTATTAGTGGCTATCTTCTGGCCCTTGCCCTGACGCTACCGCTTAACGGATGGCTGGTGAACCGCCTTGGAGCGCGCGCGGTCTATTTATGGTGCTTTGGTGCCTTTACACTGACGTCCGCCCTGTGCGCGGTGGCATGGTCCGCGCCATCCCTCATCGGATTTCGCCTTTTGCAGGGGATGGCGGGAGGTCTGCTTGCGCCCATGGCGCAGATGACGGTTGCCCGTGTGGCGGGTAAACAACTGCCACGAGTGGCCAGCGCCATGACGGCCCCAGTGCTGCTCGCGCCGCTTCTGGGGCCTGTTGTGGCCGGAGCTATTCTCTCGGTTGCCTCATGGCGCTGGATATTTTTTCTGAATGTGCCGGTCGGAGTGGTCGCCATTGCCCTCGCAGCTCTGTTTTTACCAGATGATCGATCAGAAATACGCTCACGCCCGCTGGACCTGATGGGGCTTGGCCTTCTCGCACCGGCGCTGGTTTCATTCCTTTACGGCATGGATCACGTCGCGAAGTCTTCAGGGGTGATGATTCTTGGCGTATCCGTTGCCCTGTTTACTTTGTATATCCTGTCTGCACGTCGCAAGGGGGACGATGCACTGGTTGACCTTCGCCTGTTTCGGATAAGGGCGTTTTCCGCGTCGACCGTTATGATGTTCCTCACCAATGGTGTCTCGTTCGCCGGTCAGATGATGCTGCCAGTATGGCTCATTCATTCCTGCGGGATCTCGCCTGAACAGACGGGACTGCTCATAGCCCCTTTGGGGCTGGGGATGATGTGCGTATACCCTCTTATCGGTCGTCTGAGCGATCATTTCCATGTGCGGGCTCTGACTGGCTTTGGAGCAATGCTTTCCTTGATGGGAACTCTTCTTCTGACAGAACTGGCCGCTAATGGTCTGAATATTGCTTTGCTCACCATAGCCTTATTTCTGCGCGGCGCTGGGGGAGGGGCCGTTGGTATTCCGGCCATGAGCGCAGGCTACGCATCAGTCTCACGGCAGGACATTCCCATGGCGACAACTGCGCTCAACATTATGCAGCGTATTGGAGGACCAACTTTAACAACTGTCTGCGCCACATTTCTCGGCTGGCGGCTTGCAATAGGCACGACGCTCCATGCTACATCCCAAGCTTTCACGGAAACTTTCGGACTGCTTGCCGTGTTCCATGCTGTCCTGTTGCTTACAACGCGCTTTATCAGGACCTCAGAAGCCAGACGCAGCTAACAGATAATCCGCTGGGAAAAGCTCTTTTTAAGTCAGTTTAGCGTGCTGGCTGAATTTTCAGACCAGCCATAACGAGCAATTCCCAAGAAGAAAAGAGTTCCTGTAGCCCAGTCAGCCAAAAGCCCGGACCTTTCATCCGGGCTTTGTCCTGTCAGCTTCAGAACGCGATGTTTATGGCGGTGCTGAGAACAACTGCGTCTTTAAAGACTGTGGTTCCGCCAACATGATTTACGTATTGAAAATCAGGCTTGATGGTAAATCCTTCCATGACATGAAAGCCGTAATAGGCCTCATAAATGGCCTCATGCCCCTGAATCCCGTAGGGTATGCCATAATTTGCGCCGGGAAGAGGGAGGTTTGCGGAGGCCGCTGCTTCCTGAGATAAAATGGCGGAGCGACTGAATTTGGACCAGAGAAAAGCGATCCCGACGCTGTCCAGCGGGCGCTTCCATAATGCACCGGTGTCCATCAGTACCGTTGTAAAACTATGGCTGATCTGGGATGTCTTGCCAGAACCCCATCCAAAATAGCCCCCCAGAATGAGCCCGTTCATTTCACCGGGGCCGTGCCGGACGAGCATCTGGTCAGCCAGCACCCAGACTGAGGTCTGGCCACTTTGTTTGCGGGCTGGCTGGCCGGTCAGAACCCATGGAGCCCCATTGATATCTTCATAAAGGTCGTTGTAGCGGGAGTTATCATACATAATGCCGACTTTATAATGGCCGATCAGATGATTACGCCCGAATTCCGGAATCCAACCCGCCTCGAACTGGGAAGACAGCTTTCCAAGGCGATCCTGCCCCCATGACCAGCCGGAAATTCCGCCATTATAGGCATGAGGAGAGACGGCAAAGAGGCCGCCCATCAGATAGAACTGCCGGATGGGCATCACACGCAGGACGCCGCCGATATTGCCTGATGGCCAGCCACGCCCGCCTGTCATGAATTTGGTGGGGGATTCTCCGCCGCACAACCACACATTCATAAAGTTACAAACCCATGGCGAGTTCTGGAAAAACGCGCCGGGCGGAATCCAGCCAACTGCAAGATCAATTTTGCGTTGTAGCCAGGCTTTTTCAAAATATGTCCAGACCAGATGCGCGACAACATTGCCACGGCTCCCGTAAATCTGCTGGACCTGATTGCTGTTATCGCCATACAGGCGGCTGAGATTGGTGCCGTGCCCGTTAACAACGAGCATATGCAGCCATAAATCGTCAGACCAGGAACTTGCGTGCAATAGTTTCTGCCAGTCAACATCCAGTGTCGCACCGACTTGCCCGGCATTGCTATAAGCCCGCCTTTTACCGCCTGAAACATTCCCTGCGATATCTTCATACACATCCAGCGCGAGATAAAGTCCGCGTTTTTGCAGCCATGGCTGAATTCCGCCCCAGTCTCCGAACAGATGCGTTGTCCCGTAAGGAGGGCCAAATGACGGTGGGCCATAAGAGGCCTGCAAAAATCCGGGAATTTCCTGATAAAGCGGGACTGTAGGCTGAGTTTCCCCAAACGGGGTAGGGTTGGAAACAAACGGTTCTTTGGGAGCCGGTGCTCTGTTCCCGATAACGCCCTGAAGCCATGAGGGAATTTCTGTTTTTTTATCCGGCTGTGCGGCGGCTGGAGGTTTGGCATAGTCTTTTGGCGATACGGCGCTGGACTCCGGCGCCTCTGTTGAGGCTGGTGCATCCTGCGCCATAGCGGGGGGAGAGAACCCCGGCTGCCAGCCTGTCAGACAGAGAACGGTAAACAGACAGGCGACATAAACAGAGCGCACGGCACCGAAGCTCTGTCTGGTTTTAGTGGGTGTGATATCCAGTTCTGAGACACTGCGCATAGTATTGTTCCCCGGGAATGGTTTTGATCACAGCAGAACAAAAAATAATCCCGCCTGTTATCAAAGCATTCGACGTCTTTGTTTTTATTTTTCTCTTTGGAACAGTCTGAGGCCCCGCTTCCGGGAGAACCGGGGTACCTTCGCATTTTAGGCGTCGTATCGTGTCAGGTTCGGCATCTATGTCTCTGGTATTGTTTCTTCATCTCTGGACGCGGATTATGGCCTGAGGGCACGAAAATGCTTTCCCAGGATAAGGCTTGCGAAGCATGTTATAACAACAGCGTAGACAGCCAGAAGCAGAAAAGATGTCAGGCCGGGCAGATGCGCGATCAATTGTCCGACAACAAGCGGCCCTGCGACACCCCCAGCCAGAGCTGCACAGACCAGAGTGGGGCCTGTTTTCTTATTTTTTCCCAGCAGAGAGGAACCGAAAACAAAGAAATTTGGAAAAATGCTCCCGATGAAAAATCCTGATAACGGATAGGTTATGGTCGGAAGAATACCAGCAGAGGCCAGAAACAGCAGAACAGCAGTCCCGGCAAAGCCCGCAATGATCATCGGTGCCGTTGGGAAACGGCGCCCTGCAAAGCTGAGGGCAATGCGCCCGCTGAGGAAGAATACAAAAAACAACGAGAGAGCGTTGGCGGCCGTCACATCAGAAAAACTGCCGTTAACGAGAATAGACGGCCCCAGCCCGATCAGACAGGCTTCAATGGCTGTTCCTGACGCCCCAATAAACAATGTTGCGAAAGACGGGCGGAATACAGTGGAAGCTTCGGTCACTGCCTCGTGATGTTGAGACGGCGCTGCAAATTGGAAGGCAAGAAGAAACGGAATAGCCAGCCCTGCGGAGAGAAGAGCGAAACTGACAGTGGATGATCGTGCCAGTGCTACGAAGGCAAGCGGCGCCATAATTGCTCCGCCACCAAACAGGGCATTGACCAGACTCACCATTGAAGGGCCGGAGGCTCCAAAGCTTTCAAGTAAGCGTGAATTTACCAGCGCCAGACTGGCGCCGTAGCCTGCCCCGAATGCAAGAGAGCCAAGCAGTGTTAAGGGCCAGCCCGGCTGAGCCGCCATCAGGCCCGTTCCGGCCACAAGAAGACCAAAAGCGAGTTTGATGAAGTCCTTCTGACCACAGAAGAAAAGAGTGACGACCCCCGCCAGAGCACCGACCCATTGTGCGGTAACGATCATGCTTGCTGAGGCTATGGAAAGCCCAAATATCTGGCGGAATTCAGGAACGCATGGCCCAAGAAGTGACTGCCCGGCTCCCATCAGAATGAAGGCAAGAACACTTCCAGCGAAAAGCGTTTTGTTTTTTTTGATCGCTTCAATCATTGGCACGACTTTCATTTTTGCGCCGTCATACTTCGTGGAGGATGCGAAGCGTCTGCGGCATTCTTGTTTGGCATCGTGAGAAGCGATTCTTTACATAAGTCTATATCAATTGACAATTGTAAATGCTGTGTGGTTAGTTTCGGGCAGGGCAGACAGCGGAGAAGTTGCCATGGCAGAAGCCGAAAAGAAAAAATCATCCCCGTTTGTGCGTGAACGGGTATGGGAAAAAATAAAAAACATTGGCTCACCGGACGTTCTTATCATTGGCGGTGGTGTGAACGGCGTCGGGTTACTGCGTGATTTATCGCTCAACGGGGTTTCCGCTGTGCTGATTGACACAGGAGACTTCAGCGCCGGTGCGAGCGGAGCTTCAAGCCGCATGGCGCACGGCGGACTACGCTATCTTGAAGGGCGGGAATTCAGTCTGGTGCGTGAATCAGCACGCGAAAGGAACATGCTGCTGCATGATGCGCCACACCTCGTAAAACCTCTTGAGATTGTAGTGCCGGTTACAAACCTGTTTGCAGGCTTTCCAAAAGCTGCTCTGCGTTTTCTGGGGCTTTCCAAAAAAACAGGTAATCTCAGCCTTGTGGCTATAGAAATGGCTCTTGTGCTGTATGAGCGTTTTGGTGCGGTAAGGCGCGCTTTGCCGCGGCATAGTGTAACGCTTAAAAAGCGGTTTTTTCCTTCCGGCTTACCCACAACTGTAAAGGCGGTTGTCAGCTATTATGACGGGCAAATCGTCATTCCTGAAAATTTAATCATGGAAATGATTGAGGCGGCGATTGAGACGCCAGATGTGGCGGCAATTAACCATGTGGCATGGCAGTATAAGCAGGACGGGAGCTTCTCTGTTACTGACGATGTTTCAGGAGAAACAAGAGTTCTGCGACCAAAAACAATTGTTAACGCAACGGGTTCTGCAATTGATAAGGTGAATGCTACACTAGGAAATGCCACACAGTTTATTCGTGGCATCAAGGGAGCGCATCTGGTTTTGCGGCACGATGCGCTGCACGCCCGGATGGCACGCCGTGCGTTTTATTTTGATGATGGGCAGGGGAGAATGGTGATCTGCCTGCCTGTGCAGGACGTCATTCTGATTGGTACAACTGAAGTTGAAACCTCAGACCCTGCCGATCATAGTGTTTCCCAGAAAGAAATTGCGTATCTGCTCAATGCGCTCAACAGCCTGTTTGATGATCTGCACGTTACAGAAGACCATATTCAGTCCGTTACGAGCGGTATTCGCCCTCTTCAGGCTGGGAGTGGAAACGCAACGCAGGCCGCGCGAGATCATGCCCTGATCCAGACCGAGGCCAGCGGTCTTCCTGTATGGTCTCTGGTGGGCGGCAAGTGGACAACATTTCGGTCCTTTGCAGAAATGGCTGCGGACGCGATTTTGGCGAGACTGGGCAAAATACGCAGCACCAGCACTGCGGACTGTCCATACCCGGGGGCCGCGAACGTGGATGCCACGTCCCTTGCAGGCAAAACCGGCGTGCCTGTGCAGCGAGTGACAGAATTACTGCGGCGATACGGCGCTATCACGTCTGAAGTGGCTGCATTTTGCGCAAGTCAGCCTGACATTCCGCTGGAGAACGCCCCCGGTTATTCCCGGCGTGAAGTTGAATGGCTGACGCGCCATCGCATGCCTCTCACTCTGGAGGACATGGTGTTGCGTCGGATGAATATCGTCATGACAGGGCGTCTGACACGCGCCGCTTTGAAAGAGATTGCAACGATTATGGCCGCCGTTTTGGGGCATGACGCGGATTGGGTTGATGCGCAGATGGAAAAGTGCACCTCAGATTCACGCATTCTCTGGCGGGGAGGGAAATCATGATGTCTCATGATCAGGATGCTCTGCTGCTGGCAATTGACGCAGGTGGAACAGCGGTAAAAGTCGCGCTGTTTGATAGTCAGGGTGGGATAGTTCGCCTTCGCAATGCTGAAGTTACGACGAACCACTACCCGGACGGCAGAGTGGAGCGTGACCCAGACGCATTCTGGCAGGCAACAGTGCGTGCCATTCGGGATGTTCTGGAAGGGGGTTTTGCAAAACGCCTAAAAGGCGTTGGCGGAACGGGATTTGGAAATGGCGTTTTTCTGGTGGATGCCGAGGGAAGGCCGACGCATCCGGGCATTGTGTCGGTTGATCATCGTGCACAGCCAGTTGCTGATCGTATTCTCAAAAATGGAGACGATCAGACCTTAGGACAGATGAATGGACACCGCCCGTGGGGCGGGCAGACCCTGATCCAGCTTGTCGGGCTTTCAGAAAATCTGCCGGATGTCATGCTCGCCACGCGCTGGGCTTTGGCCTGCAAGGACTTTATCCGTCTCCGGCTCACAGATGCCGCATTGACGGACCCTTCTGACGCAAGCGGGGGAGGGTTGATGAACCTTCGGAGAAAAGACTACGCAACAGAGGCTTTTTCTCTTCTTGGGCAGTCAGGCCTTATGGAAAAGCTTCCAGAAATTGTTGCTAGTTCTGGCATAGCCGGAAGGATTAGTGCCCGAGCTGCGGCTGAGACAGGACTGCCGGAAGGCCTCCCTGTTGCCGGGAGTATGATGGATGTTGCGTCCTGCGCTCTGGGTGCGGGTGTGATCACCCCGGACCGGATGGTTATGATTGCAGGGACATGGGCAATCAACGGAATGGAAACATCAGGCGATGATACAGGGAAATATCCTCTGCTGAACATGCTGTACCGGGATCATGCACGGCTGATTGCAGAAGGAAGTCCCTCATCCGCCGCCAATCTGGGCTGGTATCTGAAGCACGCTTTGGGGGACCGCATCTCCGTCCCTGAGGCTCTTACTATTGCAGAAACCTGTCCTGTTGATGCGCGGCGTTGCTACTTCCTTCCTTATATTCACGGTCCAAGCCCCTGGCAGGCAAGCTTTCTCCGCCTGAGTGCCACGGATAACGAGGCGTCCATGATCCGTGCCATCTGTGAAGGCGTTGCTTTTGAACATCGCCGTCATGCTGAGGCTCTTCTGGAATACGGAAACGGAGAATGGCCTGAGGTGATCCGCCTGACGGGCGGTGCTGCAAGATCCGCTTTCTGGGGGCAGATTTTTGCGGATGTATGCAACAAACCGGTCGAGATTGTTGATACGCCAGAGGTCGGCGCATTGGGTGGTGCAATCTGTGCTGCGGTCGCAAGCGGACTTTATGCCACGCTTGAAGAGGCTGTGGCGAAAATGAGCAGGGTCTCATGCAGGCTGGAGCCAGTTCCTGATCATGTCGCCATTCTTGAGGAACGATACCACGAATTTTCCCGGCTTGATCGGGGGATGAAAGCTCTGTTGTCCGCTGCACCCTGAAAAAATCATCCTCAAACTAAGGCAATATGTGCGATGACCAAAAAAAACGAATACAAAAAAACACGTTTTTTCGAGAAAATCTCCCGTATCAGAGCCGGTGACTATAAAATCGGTGATTTCATGATCGCGGACGCCAAGGATGTTGATGTTGCTGGCGGAGTTCCATCCATGGGGCTTCGCCGTGACAGAGAGACCGGCAAAAATACTGGCTATCGCAACCGTCCGGCATTTCTGCAACAGGTGCGCGACCTGATAAAGCAGGATGTCCTTGATATCATGCTGTCTTCCACAGCAACTATTGAGGAACTTGCTGACGAAGGTGCTTTTGAGAATAGTAAAATTATACCAGCTTTTCGCGGCAATGAAGCAACTGACGCGTGGGTCGGTATTCGGGGAGGGCGGTATCCTGATTTTCCACCACGCCCGTACCGAGGCGCGGCCCTTGAATTTGCCCGTGCCCCGCTGTGCCTGTACTCTCTGACATATATTAATGATGCAGAGCATGACGCATCCTCACTTGAGGCCTATGCGCGCTTTCGGGCAGATGCCCGGATGAACGGCAAAATGCATTTTCTTGAGGTTTTCAATCCTAATGTTGAGACGGGCCTCTCCCGCGATCAGGTTGGCTTTTTCATTAACGATTGTGTGGTGCGCACACTCGCATCCCTGACGCGCCAGGAGAAACCGGAGTTTCTCAAGGTGGCATATAACGGTCCGGGACCTCTGGAAGAACTGGTGCAGCATGATCCGTCCATGGTGGTGGGCATTATGGGGGGAGGCGGTGGCACACATCGCGATACGTTCGAACTTCTGGCTCAGGCCGAACGCTATGGCGCCCGTCTGGCGCTCTTTGGGCGTAAAATCAACGGAGCAGAGGACCAGTGCCTGATGATTACGTGGATGAGGCGGGTGGTGGACCGGGAAGTCAACTCCATAGAGGCCGTGCGCGGCTACCATGCTGATTTACAGCGTCAGGGCTGTGTTGCCGATCGCAGCCTTGAAAATGATTTGCAGATCACGGACAGTATGCTCAAAGACGCAGTTACAGAGACATGACGTATGGGAAGGCGGAATGCAGAGAGAGACAGGCCCATCAGACAGGGTTATTGCTGAAACCGCTTGGCTCTACTACGTCAAGAACATGACACAGGGCGAGATTGCCACGCGTATGGGGCTCTCTCGCCCGACTGTTATCAGTTACATCAAGCAGGCCAAAGCGCGGGAAATTGTCTGCATCCGCTTATCTGGTGAGCATTTTCGTCTGAATGCAGCGGCGGATGCCCTGACAGAGCGGTTTGGGCTGGAAAGTGCTCATGTTATTCCAGTTGATGGCCTTTCGGAGGACGGAAGCCTTGCTGAAGTCTGTCAGGCCGCAGCACAGGTCTTGCTGGAATTTATCCAGCCGGGAGACCAGCTTGGCGTGAGTTGGGGGAAAACACTCAGCCTGCTTTCGGACTATGTTCCATACTGGCCTGTTGAAAATCTGACGGTTCGGCAGCTTATCGGCTCCATGGCTAACCCTTTGCTACCCACATCCGAACGATGTTCCGTTGAAATTGCCAATCGTATCGGTGCACTCTGTATCAACCTGAATGCTCCGGCGATTTGCAGTTCTGTTCTTCTTGCTGATCTTTTGAAAGCTGAACCTATTATTCATGATCAGCTTGAGAAACTGAGTGACTGTAATAAAGCGATCTATACAGTCAGCCCAGCAACACCAGACAGTCATGTGACGCATTTCCAGATTGCGTCCGTGCGGGATATCGAAAATTACACAAAACGGGGTGCCACGGGCATTATAGCAGGGCGTTTTATTGATGCAGAAGGTCAGCCTGTGTTGGGAGAGATTGATACAAGACTGATCGGAGCAGATCATGCGACCTTGCGCCAGATGGAAGGACTTCTGGTTGTTTCTGGTCAGCATAAACTTGAGGCCACACGGGCCGCCCTACGTGGCGGTTTTGCAAAAAAACTGGTTATAGACGAAGACCTTGCTCAATCCCTTTTAGGTAGCTAGGGCCTGTTAGGCCTTGATATAGTCTGCTGTAGCGGCGATGAGGATGACGGAAAGAAAGGATGCGGCTGTCTTT
>NZ_JAERKU010000022.1:0-22533 GCF_018256955.1 Acetobacter persici | reverse complement strand
GCTTCGCAGATCATGTCAAAGCGCATGGGACACGACCAGGCCGTATTGCGGTTACGGGGCTGATCAGCGAACTGGATGCCGTTATCGGTCAGAATGGTATGGATCCGATAAGGAATGATGCTCAGGAGATATTCGAGGAATTCCCAGGCTGTCTTCCGATCGGCTTTCCCGACGAGTTGTGTGACAGCGAATTTGCTTGTCAGGTCGATAGCAACGAAGAGGTGCAGCTTGCCCTCAGCAGTCTGGACTTCGGCAATATCGATGTGAAAAAAGCCGATGGGAGTGCGTTTGAAACGCTGTCGTTTGGGCTTGTCTCCCTCGATATCCGGAAGCCGGGAGATCCCGTGACGCTGAAAGCAGCGATGCAGGGCCGAACGTGTCAGATGAGGAATGCTGGCCTGCAGGGCATAAAGGCAATCATCCAGCGGCAGCAACGTATCCGGCGAAAAGCGACTGCCATGGCTTCTTCGGTTTCTGTCAGGCTCGTTGAGCGAGGCTCTTTAGGGCCAGTTTTCTGATCTTCGACAGTCTCACGCTTCCGCCATTTTGCAACTGTTTTCGGGTTGATCCCGAACTCCTTGCTCAACGCCGCGAGCGAAGCCTGCGATCGCTGTATTGCTGCTCATACGGCGTGCGTGGTCGTGGCGCTGCCATGACGTATCTGTCCCNCATAATGCTTCCTTCCACTCTCGTACAAATACCACACCATCAAACCCCGGGACTAAACACCTCGAGAACGAACTCGGCAACGCATTTACGAGCTATTTTGGACGCAATATGGGGTGGCCCCGTTTTTCAGGCAGGGCCGTAAGCTCTCATGACCGTCATTAGCAATTGTGACCCTATTTGTGGCAACAGGGTTTATACGGCACGCAAACAGATAACGTGCCGTATGATAGCCTTTTTTATTTGCCAGACAGGAAAGATGTACCCCTTCCTATCTATTTTGGAAAAGGGCCCGCATTTTCTGATTAAAACTTTCGACGAATCCATATTCTTGTGGGCCGGAAGAATCACGAAATATTTTCGCTTCATCAACGATGATTTCGTTCTCCTCTGTGGCCAAGAGAGCCATAGTATCGGAAATGAATTTATTTAGAGGGACAGCGGCTTCTGCTTCTTGACTGTTCATCAGTTCGGTCCGAACCCATGGCGGTGCGATTTCGATGACGTCGATGTTCGTATCCTTAAGCAGGAAACGCTGCGACATTACGTAAGAATGGAGAGCTGCTTTAGATGCAGAATAAACTGCTGTCATTGCGAGCGGAATAAAGGCCAGTCCGGAAGTATTGTAGATGATGGTTGATTGAGACTGTGCCTTAAGATGTGGCATGAGCGCAGAAGTCAGTCGAATTGGAGCAGCAAAATTGGTAGTGAACGTTGATATCAGAAGATTGTCATCTATTTGCCCGTCCGCCGTATCTGGCAACATGATTCCGGCATTATTGATAAGTACGTTCAACGATGGGTAATCTCGTTGAATTTGTTCCGCGACGTTCTGGATATCAGCTGGAATTTCGAGATTTAGTTCAATGGCCTCCATGCCAGGATTGGCTGCTGTAACTTCATTAAGCCTTGAACGGCGACGCCCGGCAATAATTACCTTGTTGCCCTTCTGATGAAATGCTTCGGCAAGGGCGCGACCGATCCCGGAACCACCTCCAGTAATCAATATGGTATTATCTGTCAGTTTCATGTTGGTCTCCGTTTTGAGATTTCGAATTTCAGAAAAGTGGCAAGGTTTTGTCTTTGTGTAAGGTCATCAAAATATGCCTTCAGGCAGGGAAACCTTCGAGCACAATCTTGCCTTTAGCCTGACCGCTCTCGATCAGGGCATGAGCCTTCCGCAGATTGGCGGCGGTGATGAGCCCGAGATTTTTGCCGAGCGTCGTGCGAAGACGACCTTCATCTACGAGCCGCGACACATTGTTCAGGAGCGTCCCCTGCGCGCCGATGTCTGCCGTTCCGAACAGTGAACGGGTGAACATCAGCTCCCAGTGCAGGGACAGGCTTTTCTTTTTGAGAGGGACAGCATTGAAATCAGCCGGATCATCAATCAGGCCGAAATGTCCCTGCGGGGCAAGAAGTTCGACGATCTCTGCCAGATGTTGATCCGTCTGCGTCGTGGAAAAAACAAAGCCGGGAGCACCCGTGGGAAGAGTGGCAACCTGTGCGGCCAGAGGCTTGCTGTGATCGATCACGTAATCTGCCCCGAGAGATATGACCCAGTCCTGCGTTTCGGGGCGCGAAGCTGTGGCAATGACTGTAATGTCGGTCAGGACCTTGGCTAGCTGGATCGCTATGGAACTGACTCCGCCAGCGCCCCCGATGATCAGAATGGACGGGGTCACTCCTGGGACAGATCGGCTAATATCCAGACGATCGAAAAGCATCTCCCAGGCCGTAATTGCTGTCAGTGGTAAGGCTGCGGCTTCGGCCCAGTTCAGGGAGCAGGGTTTGCGACCAACAATCCGTTCATCAACCAGATGAAACTCGGCGTTGGTCCCAGGGCGATTGATCGCCCCCGCATAAAAGACCTCGTCGCCGACAGAAAAATCCGTGACGTCCGGTCCGGTTCCCACAACAACGCCTGCGGCATCCCAGCCCAGAACACGCCACTGACCCGCCTCCGGTGTCGCACTGCGACGGACTTTGGTATCAACCGGATTGACCGATACGGCCCTGATTTCCACCAGAAGATCCCGTCCTGTAGGGACAGGTTTTGGCAGATCAATGTCCTGAAGGGATGCCAGATTTTCGATGGGAAGCGGTGTCTGATAACCGATGGCCCGCATGATTGTCTGCTCCTCTGTTGAATGAGGAGAAGAGTGAACACTATGATGTTTTCAGACAAGAACGCACTTTTAACGCCCATAGTGTCGGAAATGATACCGTTATGACCCGCATCCGCCATAAGTCGCTTGATTGCAGTCCCGGCTGCGCTGTTGAGGCAACGCTTCAGTTCATCGACGGAAAATGGAAAGGCGTGATCCTCTATCACCTGCTTCAGGGGACCCTGCGCTTCAACGCCATCCGCAAACGCCTGCCCAATATCACCCAGAGAATGCTGACGACCCAGCTTCGCGAACTGGAGCGCGACGGGTTCGTCTTACGGACGGTTTACCCGGAAGTCCCGCCAAAGGTGGAATACAGCCTCACCCCGCGCGGGCGAACCCTCAAGCCCGTCATCAAGGCTCTCAAGGCCTGGGGCGACGAGCACACAGAGTTCGGACATGTTCCTGATATCTGCGCAGATATGAAAGGCTCTCCAACAAACTCTTAGCGTACGTTTTCGAACAACCTCTTCCCGCCAACCTTGATGACATGGCGGTGCGGCGGTTCTCCCGGGAGGCGCAGTGCAATTACCTTCGCGATGTCGGCCGTTTCGCCACGTTTCTGGGCCGCTCCCCCATAGGTAACAGCCGAAGATTTGCGCCAGTTCCAGATCGCACAGAACGCGGCGGGCACCTCATTGGCAAGCATGATGAAGGGTTATGGCTACCAAACCTTTGATCAGTCGGCATTTCATGACATAATCGGTTTCGCTATGCCAACTGCACATCATGTGATCCAGCCATCCTGCCAGGCTGCGGTCCTGATTGCCGAGATGCATCGCCGAAGCCTTCTTCTACCGTCGGTCACTGTCATTGAAGCCTTGGTGCGCCGTGCTCGCCAGCAGGCCGATCAACTCGTCCATGACGTCTTTGCAGGGGAGCTCCATATCGAACACTCCTTAGAGATAGGCGTCCAAACATCATGGTGACGACTCGGCACAGAGAAGATCGCGAAAGATCGCTGCGGGCTGGCTGACTTGCTCTTTTGCTTGCAGGAAGACGGCAAACTCGATGATCGGCAAAGCGGGTAGTTCGCTGGAGTTCATAATCGGCAGGTCGCCTATAAGGCCCTTCGCCAAGGGGGAAATGGCGATTCCCGCTTGGACAGCCGCATGGATCGCCGCAAGGCTCGGACTGGTGCAAACAACCTCCCATGGCAGATTAGAGTCTTGAAGCGCCTTGATTGCTGCCCGACGATACAGGCATCCATCAGGGAACAGAGCGAGCGGCAAAGAGCGTCGGTCAACTACAGATCGTTCGCCCAGATCACCGACCCAGACCAGATGGTCTTCGCCAAACGCCTCCCCATGTGTACTGCCAAGCATCCTTTTCCCCAGCACCAAATCGAAATTCTGGGCGTACAGTTCACCCAGCATGATCTCGGTAAGACCGACCTCAATTTCGATGGCGACTTCCGGATGCAGCCGCCGGAAGCGACGTAGCAAAGATGGGAGTCGATGGGTCGCTAGGTCATCAGACGCAGCAATTTTGATGCGCCCAGTCAGCCTTCCGCTGTTGATCTTCTCGTAGGCTTCTTGAGCTAAGGCAAGGACTGCACGGGCATAGTCAAGCAACAAGAACCCTTCTGCGGTGAGCACCACAGAGCGTGTCGTCCTATCGAACAACGGCTTACCAAGCCGCGTCTCCAAGCGTCGAACCTGCTGACTGATCGTGGATTGTGTCTGACAAAGCTCTTTGGCGGCAGCAGTGAAGCTCTCGCAGGACACGACGGTCACAAAAGTCTGGAGCAATTGCAGGTCGAAGGTAGCCACCCCAGAGCGAAACACATTCATAACTATTTCTACTTAATATATGCAATATTAATAATTTTACTATTAGACTCTACTGAGGGCAAGAGGGGATGTGCTCCGAACGCATCCCACCCTTAAGAGCGCGTGATCGGTTCCATCTGTTGTTTCCTTGAGAGGTCCATCACTATGTCCACGAACTTTGACTCCGTCGGGTATCTGGGTTTCGATACCTATGGAACGGTCGTCGATTGGCGATCCGGCATCGCACGGGCGTCTGAGCCGTTCCTGCACAAGCACGCCATCGCGCTCGATCCTTATGACTTCGCGGATCAGTGGCGAGCACTCTACCAACCTTCGATGGAAAAGATTCGGCAGGGAGAGCGCAACTGGGTGAAACTCGACGTTCTTAACCGCGAAAGCCTCGAAACGGTCCTCAACAACAATGGCATTGATGCCAACCAGATCGAAGACGCTGAACTGAATGATCTCAACGAAGCCTGGAACAGGCTTGATCCGTGGCCAGATTCGGTTGAAGGACTGACCAGGCTCAAAAAGAAGTTTGCGATTGGGCCGTTGTCGAACGGGCACATCGCGTGGATGCTCGCGCTGGAGAGGTTCGGCGGACTCCCCTGGGATGTCATCACCGGCGCTGAGCTATCCAAAAGCTACAAACCTCAAGCTCAGACCTATCTCAAATCTGCGGAAGCGGTGGGCTTTCTACCGGGACAGGTGGCACTTGTGGCAGCACATAACAGCGACCTGGAAGCGGCCCGCTCCGCGGGACTTCGCACGGTGTTCGTGCGACGCCCTCATGAGCATGGCCCTCACCAGACCGAGGACCTCAAAGCGGAGCAGGACTGGGATATCGTTGTCGAATCCCTCGTCGAAGCAGCCGATGCCCTCGGCTGCGAGTAGCGCACGGAACAGAGTTCACACCATGACTGATAACAGAGGTCATCTATGATCGCCGCGATCGGGATTGTTCTAGCGTGCCAGTTATTGGGCGAGATTGTATCCCGATCGCTTGTTCCTCCGGTGCCCGGACCAGTCGTTGGCTTATTGGTTCTCCTTTTGGCTCTTTTCGCTGTCGGCACGCGCAGCAAAGTGTCAGAGGATCGTCCCAAAGCGCTCCCCATCGAGCGTGTGTCAGATGTTCTGCTCGGCTCGTTAGGCCTATTCTTTGTCCCTGCGACAGTAGGTGTCATTCAAACAGCAGATGTGCTGTCCCGCTACGGAGGAGGTTTGTTGCTTGCCGTGGCGGGCTCTACAATCCTAGCGCTCGTCTCAACCGTTGTGGTCTTCATTGGCCTTTCACGCCTGATGGGTCACAGCGGAGAATATCATGACTGATCCAGTCAACCTGTGGGTTTATCTCTCCACGACCCCACTGTTCTGGTTGTCACTGACGATCATAAGCTATGCGGTAGCTTTGCGCTTTGCGCGAATGCTCAATAGTCACCCTGCGGCAAACCCCATCCTACTCGCCTCAAGTCTGATTATTATTGTTTTGCTCAAGACGAGAACTTCCTACTCGGCCTACTTCGAGGGGGCGCAATTCGTTAATTTTTTGATGGGGCCGGCTACAGTCGCGATCGCAGTTCCAATCTACCGTCACCGCGCTGTTTTACGGCAGGTCCTTGTGCCGATGGCTGGGGCGCTCTTCGTCGGTGCCATAGTTGCCATGATAAGCGCTCTCGGCATCGGCACCTTGTGTGGTCTGCCTAGCGAGTTACTGATCGATTTGGCCCCGAAGTCCGTGACGGCCGCAGTTGCGATGGCTCTTACCAAGCAGATGGGTGGCACGCCATCAATCACGATGTTACTGGTCATGTTCACCGGTATTTTCGGGGCGGTCGTGGTCACCCCTTTGATGAACTTCTTAGGTATCAGGAATTATGCTGCGCGTGGCTTTGCCGTTGGCCTTACTTCCCATGGTGTAGGGACAGCACGCGCCTTCTCAGTAAGTACAGTCGCTGGATTGTTCGCCGCAATCGCTATGGGATTGAACGCCGTCGTCACCGCATTAATCCTTCCATGGATCGTAACACTTTTCTTGAAATAGGAATGTTTGAGGACACGCATCTGCATCATGAGACCGTCATCGAAGGCAATTACTCCCAACCACCATTAGCCTGTACCGCTATATTCGGCGGTGCTGGTTCGAGCGTGATCGTCGGCGCGCATTAGAGGATGGGCATAGATGTTGAGGCTTGTCGTCTGATGCGGTCAGGGCAGTTTTCTGAACAGGACTGACCTCTATTGTTGATTTTAGTTGAGAGCTGACCAAGGAGAGATATAAATTTCCACTGAGAATTGACCCATGCTGGGCACTACTCCGGTTTTATTGACCGGAGCTCTATGGAGAAGTGATCAGCATGAATTTATTAAGTGTCGTGTATCGTTGGCATCATCGAGATGCTCTGCCAATCAGCGAAATCGAGCGTCGAACGGGCCTGTCGCGGAACACGATCCGGAAATATCTTCGGGCAGACACGATTGAGCCAATTTTCAGCGCATCAGAGCGTCCGAGCAAACTGGTTCCCCGCAAGCAGCGTCGGACGGGTAAGTTGGCGTTAACATGACATCCCAACGTGGTAGCAATATGCGTTTTTTCTAACACGTCAGAACAATCCGTCAAAGAAATCCGGTTTCTTTGACATGTCATATTCTGCTGTCGGCTTTTATCCCTCAAAACTATTCCTGTTGTGCCGAAATGGTGATGACACAGGATTTCTGAGTTTTTTCCTGACCCGATACCGCTTTCTGGCAAGCTGTAATCCTGTCTCTGTTGGCCTCAACCAACTGGCTGTCCTCACGTACACGTTGCCAGCCTTCAGGATTGCTGACTGCCATCATCATGGCCCCAGAGTTCCAGCGATCTTTCTCCCCGACAATAAAGGATGCCACCCGCGTCCCGATAGAAGAAGGCAGGAGATACGCCAGCACAGGCGATAACCCGATCCCTACAACAAGACAGGCAAGACCCACCCCTAACAGCCACCAGTTCTGACGATCCTGCTGACGGGACTGCCCAATAATATGGGCAAGTTCCTGACGCTCCTCCTGAACCTCACCTATCGCTTTCTGAAACGTTGCCTGTATCTCCTGACTGGCAGAAAGCCCTGCCTGACGTATTCCCTGCCCATACGCCTGAGGCGTCATTTTCAGCGTTGGAGTGTCCTCGATCGCCTTCATCCGCGTACTAACCGCGTTCATGGCTTTTACAACGCGGGCCAGATCCTCCGTGTAATCCGGCGGCCGGTTCTCCCGCCACGCCTGCGGCAATGCTTCCATACTGCGCCGGAGCACCGATATTTCAGCACGCAGATCATCAAACGCGCGCTGCGCCGAACCTTCCTCTGACATCAGACGTCCTCCCATGGATTAAAAACCCGCACATCGGCTGCCTCGAAAGGCGACACGTCGTGGCTGGCCAGAACACACGGCTCCGGGACAGGCCTCCACGTCTCCAGGATCACGTTGGTATCAAGCAGCAGGATCATTCGAAGGTCATTGCCTCGGCCGGGGTCTGATCGCGGGTCTGCAAGACCGCGACATCCTGATCACGCACACTGACCTCACGACCGATGGCCCCCAGAAGTGATCCCAGCCGAACGGTCGCTTCTTTTTTCTGCATGTCCTCTCCAGTCACCACGCTGAAATCAGACAACCCGTTCCAGCCCCAGATATGTCACGAACGGATCAAAGTCCCGATCACTGTAAAGAAGCCGATATCCGCTTACGATGCACCGTGTGGCAATCAGGGTATCAATGGTTTTCCGAATGGTGATGCCTCTGGCGCGCAGGTCACGGAAATACCGTGCCGCCTCGATCATGACATCACGCCCCCCGATCTCAACCAGATCCAGAGCGCCAAGCATCCGCCGTGCCTTGTTGAAATCCCGCTCACTCGCAAATCCCTGAAGAACTTCCGTCATCATCAGATCCCCAATGGCGACCAGTTCCTCTCCCAGCAACCGGTCCAGAGCATCAACCTGTGGCGTCACGGTACCCCTGAAAAAATCGATCCAGACCGATGAATCGACCAGAATCATGCGTCAGAACGCATGGCGTCGAGATCACCCCGCCACTCCAGCCTGCCCTTCATAGAACGTAGTTGCCGCTGCTGATTCAACTTGATCAGCGTCCGCAATCCGAGTTCGACAGCTTCTTTCTTGGTTTTGACGCCAGACGCTTTCAGCGCATCTGTCATGAGGGTATCGTCAATAATGATGTTGGTTCGCATAATGTGTATCTCCAATAAATATTATACACATCAACACATCCTCTCTCAAGCAGATTACATCCCCATATCCATACCGCGCGACCTGGAGCGTGAAAGGGAGTGCTCCCGCTGATGGGGATGCAGCCCGTGATCGAGCGTCGATCCCTTCCGGATGCCCAGTTCGCGGCTTTTCTCCCGCAGGATGGACTCAAGCTGCGCGTCCCGCTTCAGTTCCTTCAGCGCCACACCCTGCTGCTCCCGGCTCAGCCCGTCCCACGTCTTCACAAACCGCGCCGCCCGCAGTTCTGGACTCTTCCGCACCCTGTCCTCATGCTCCAGCCCCTCGACCAGCCTGCGCGCCCGTGCCGGCCCTTCCAGACCATACAACGCCTGCCGGATCTCCGGCTGATGCTTCAGCGCCGTACGCAGATCCGCCTCACCGCCACGCCGGACCCGCTCCAGATCCCGCCCGGCCTCAAATAACGCCTTCTTCTGGTGCTCCAGCACCGGCAGGTCCTGTCGCACCATGCGCTCGGCATCCACCCAGGCCCGCGCATACCGCTCCACCGCCTGCTGAAGCGGGTCACTCCCCGGCACAAACCCGTCCAGCCCGGCCGGCACCTGCTCACGCTGCACACGGGGCAGCCTCAAACCCGCAAAGGGAGAGGCCGGAGCCTCACCCTCAACCCCATTCTTCCCCTTCCCGGCCCCAGCCTCCTGCGCGGCCGATACGTCTTTCTCCGCCGCACGACGCCCCGGCCGCACGGACAGGTCCAGCCCGTCGAACATCCCGCGCGTCCGCTGCGCCGGTGCCGGATCTGGCGTACGGACCGCTTCGGCCGGCCTGTCCTGCCGGGGGCCAGAGGCAGCCTTGCCGCGCTCCACCACGATCTCGCTTTCGGGGACATGCAGCCCGCGCCGCCGCGCGAACGCGGCATCCCGATCCCGGACCTGCGGGTAATCCAGCGTGGTATCCTTCAGCCGCTCGCGCGACAGCCGCTTCACCAGACCGTCCCGGTCGCCCACATCATCCCGGCCCCAATGAACGGACACGCTCTCCCGATGCCGTGAGAGCGCCACATACGCCCCGTGCCGGTCCATGCTGCCCGTCGCCAGCACATGCGCCCGCTCCACCGTCACACCCTGCGATTTATGGATGGTGGCCGCATAGCCATGATCCAGCGCGTCATAGTCCGCCACGCGCACCGGTACGATCCGCCCAGTTCCGGCACCACCCGGCCCGTCAAGCTGCACCGACAGCGCCAGATCCTCGGCCTCGATCGACCCCGTGATGCCCCGCACCGTACCCAGCGTGCCGTTCTTCACCCCCAGCTCCCGGTCATTGCGCAGGAAGTACACACGCTCCCCGTCCGCGAACACCCGCTCGCCCTGCGCGGTCGGCACCAGCACGTCCTCGCCCAGCTCACCCGCACCCCTGCGGATCTCGCGCGCCGCCTCGTTCAGCGCCCGCACATCGACACGCCGGTGCGCCAGCATGATCTGGCTGTCCTCTGGCGCAGCCTGACGGGCTTCATCCCACCCGGCCACCACCCCGGCCCGCGCCTCTTCCAGGGTCTCATGCCCGCGCACAAGGCCAGCCGCCTCATAACGCCCCAGCGCCTCACCCGTCCGCCCGGTCGCAAGCTCCTTCGTGGCCGCCTGCTGCCAACCTTCACGCTGCCGGCGCACCGTTGTAATCTCCACCGACCCGACCCGCTCGGCCACCGCCCGGAACGCACCACCCGCCTCGATCGCCTGCAACTGCTCGGGATCACCCACCAGAACGACCTTGGCCCCGGCTTCGTGGGCAACAGACAGAACCCGCTCCATCTGCCGTGACCCCACCATGCCGGCCTCGTCCACCACCAGCACGTCCCCGCGCTCCAGACGGTCCCGCCCTTTCGCCCAGGCCAGCTCTAACGATGCGAGGGTACGGCTCTCAATCCCAGCCCCACCTTGCAACCCTTCCGCCGCAATCCCCGACAACGCCGCCCCGCGCACCCGATACCCGGCCTCTTCCCACGCCGCGCGGGCGACACCCAGCATGGTGCTCTTCCCCGTCCCGGCATAGCCCACCACCACGGACAGGTCACGGGACTTCGTCACCTCGCCCACGGCCAGCGCCTGCTCGTCCCCAAGCCCGTCCCGCACCATCGCCGCCCGCCGCACCGCCAGCGGCACCGCATGCCCCAGGGACTGCCCCATCGCGAGCGACACCTCTTCCAGCCGCTGCTCGACCCCGATCATCTCTCGCGTGGAGAACCGCTCCCGCCCATGTCCGTCTTTCCCAAGTGCGACCAGCTCCGGACACGCCTCCACCCGAACCATGACGGCCGTAAACTGTTCAGCATTCGCCGTATGTCGGTCCACGAACCGCGCCAGGTCCTGCCGGGTAAAGGTGCTCTGCTGCCGCGTCAGCGCCTCCAGCGCCACATGCGGTTCCGCCAGCAGCCTCTCGCCATTGCGCCGCGCGATCTCCAGATGGTCGGCAACCCGCTCCGCGTCCTCGCCCCGCTCCTCCCGGCGCATCCCGGCCGGACCGATCTTGTTCTGCGGCTCAAGGTCGATCCCCTGCGCGGCAAATGACCGATGGTCGATCCGCACATCCAGATCCAGCTCGGCCAGCCGTTCATTGGCAAGAGACGCCCACCGCTCCCGCCACGTCAGCAGGAATTTCTTGTCGTTCCACAGACGCTCTTTCGCACCAAATCCGTTCTCGTCCACTGATCGCGTGGACAGCATCACATGCGCATGGGGCTTCATCTGCCCGTCTGCACCGATATCCCAATGCACAGTGAGGTCGGCGACCATGCCGCGTTCCACGAACTGCTCATGCACAAAATCCCGTGCCAGCGCGATCCCCTGCGTCTGGGTCATTTCGCGCGGGATTGAAAACTCCACCTCGCGGGCAAGCTGGGCATCCTTGCGCTTCTCGATCGCCTCGACCTCATTCCACAGAACAGACCGATCAAGAAACCGCTCCGGCGCGCCATCAGGCAGCAGGATCTCGGAATGCACCACGCCGCTTTTATTGGAAAAATCATGAGCGCGATCCAGACGCACGTCATGCAGGCGGGAAGCCGCGCGATAGGCCGCTGCTGCCAAAGCACTCCGGCCGGTGGCCCGACTGATGACCTTTGCATGCAGGTGATAGATCGCCATGGACGCGATCCTATCACACCACTTAAGCGCACGTCACGAAGTGACGTATAAGCGCGCACTCACATTTTACTGCGCTACAAGGATTGATCTGTTCGGATGAGTGACGTGGTTCTCGCGTGTGTGGTAGAGTATGGCACAGATTGCGAAAACAGGGGATCAGAAATGCGCAAACCACGGGACATTGATGCGGAACTGAAAGCGCTTCAGGAAAAGGCGAGGCAGCTTAAGGCGCAACGGACAATCCAGCTCGGAGAACTGGTTGAGGCAACAGGAGCCGATACCCTATCGATCGAGGCGCTGGCCGGGGTGCTGCTTGCGGCTGTCGAACAGGCAGATGGCAAACCCGAAGCCATCGCGAGGTGGACCGAACGGGGGGAATCTTTCTTTCAGGCCGGCGGAAAAAAGGGTAGCCGGAAAGAAACCGGAAACGATCAGAACGGAACTGCTGGCGCTTGAAAGACGAATCAGGAAGCAGGCAGCCCTGATCCATCGCCATCAGACACGAAAGGCACGCACCGACATGCGCGACTGGGCAAAGGCGCGACGGGAACGCACCCATCATCTGATCGAACTGGGTGGGCTGGTCCAGAAGGCGGGACTGGTCGATCTGACCGATGATGACCGCGCCACCATGCTCGGGGCGTTTCTGGATATTGTGGGGCAGCTTCAGGGAAAAAATGATACCGCTCCGACTGACCTGAAAGCACGCTGGAGACGCGCGGGGCTTCATGCCTTCGATGCAGACCGTGATCATGACTGATGACGAAATACGGTCTTCCAGAACGGACAGACTGTAATCTCGGCCGCAGAACAATTTTATGGCCTGAAAACTGATCATCACATACTTCAAGAGGATACCTGATGGCTCCGGAATACCCTTCTCCAGAATGGTTTTCTAATACACTCAACCGGCATCAATGGATGTGGAATCTGAATGCCCGGTTCGTTGCACGGGCGGCAAAGCGTATGACCGATACGGATGCCTTGGTCTTGCTCAATGAAGCGGTCAATCTGGAAATAGCGGAAACGGCTGCCAATCTTCTTCGGGAAGGTGTGCCAGAAAAAATCGTCGCTGATTTCGTCATAGCTTACAGTCAGACACAACGTGCAGAATTGCTGGATAATGTCTGCGATTATGCATGGCGGATTTCTGCCCCTGCCCCTGTCGCTAAACACGAGGCGATGAAGACATGACTATAACGGATTTTTCTGACGAACGGGCTGCCAAAAGGGCTGCAATCTGCAAGGCGCGTAACAGCACGCAACCCGCAGTCCCGGCCGATCAGGTCCTTGCTCTTCTGGACGCCGATCTGGCCCGGATTCAGGCGGCCATTGACGCCCTTCCTCCCCCTCATTCCACGTCCCTGATGGCCTCGCGGGACACGGGAACGAAAGATCGTTCCCGTGCTGAAGATTACCAGTAATATTCGTGAGGCCGCCGGGTTCCGGTATACGGAAAGACCGCTTCGAAAGGATCAAGGTTGCCCTTGATAATCAGGCGGGCAATATGCCGATCATGATGACGACCAGGACGGATATCATGCAGATGGCTGTACCAGTTGGGGGATTCAGAGGCTTCACGCGAGCCTCCATAGCCACAGCGATCCGGCCGGTTGGCCCAACGATGATCACGGCCGTGTTTGCGGCTGTGATGATAGGTGCGAGACATGGGAGATTTCCTTCCATGACGCGCGGAGTGATTTCCGAGCGTACCTACATCGCCCGATCTCCTCTGTTCTGGTCGGAATACAGCTTTACCGCGCCTGAGCGACATCGGTCTCCAGCAGCATCCGGACATAGCGTGTGTAAGGGAGGCCCTTTGCCTTCGCCCTGGCTTTCACGGCGTCCAGCAGGGACGCCGGCAGGCGCATGTTGAGGGCAGCCGCCTTGGGTTCGATCTCAAAGCGCATGGGCTTGAAACCGGACAGGTCATACCGGGTCAGATTGGCGGTCGCGACGAAATCCTCGGCCGCTTCGTCACTGTGCAGCGAGGGCATGGATCTATTTTTGCTGCTCATAGTAATCGATCTCCTTCTGATGCATGTAACGGGCACTGATGGGACGTAACCGGGTCTGGCTGCTGATTGTCCTGAACATGAAGACCAGAAAAACGTAACGTCCGGCTTCAGTCCGGCCAATGGCCCGCATCCGGGGCTCACCTGGATGCGGATCAGCCATGACGGCAGGTTCTCCCAGCAGGACCTGCTCGATTTCCGCACGGGAGACACCATGCTTGCCACATTTCGGCCAGTTGCCGTCATCCCAGTTGAAACCCGCAATCTTCATGTAGGGAAGATAGGCATTTGTCTACACAAATGCAACACGGTTAGAACCCAATGGTCCCCGTTTCGTTCCCACAGTGTTCCCTTTGAATTTCGCGCTGGAATACATCAATGATGGCGGCAAACCCTCTGGGAGGAGCGTACAAGGCGCAATTCCTATTACGGGACACCAACCAGTCACAACGCATGATAACGCCTGTACGGCCATCCTGTGCCGTCTGGAGGGTATGTTGCGACACGTGAGCGGCCGAAAGATCGCCTGAACGCGGGTGTGCCTTGAGCAGATTGCGGTCTTGCCCGGTTCTTCTGGTGTTCCAGGTGTCGGGCGAGCGTGGAGCGGGAGCGCCGAAGGCGCCGACGTGGGAAAGGTAGGTGCTGATGGAGAGATGATGTGGAATGCATCGTCAGATTATGATTTCGCGCCGTAGGCGTGTCCGTTTAGCGCAGCCCTGAAAGGGCGAGCTGGGGGATGCCGGGTGGGAGATCGTGCTATGCACGATCGGGGCGGCCGTAGGCCGCGAGCCGGTGGGGGCGGAGCCCCCAAGAGGCGGTGTTTGAGTTCAATTTGGTTGCAAATTTTAGGGAATAAAAAGTTATCCACAGATAAGATGGGCAAAGAAGGTGTTAAATAGGTGTTAGATTCTGTGTTAAGCGATTTTAGTATCCATTTAACACATTGATATAAAATGGGAATTTCTCAGTTTTTTCCCAGTTTGGTATTTAAAACCCCGAATCTTGGTATTTAAAACCCCGAATCTCGGTATTTAAAACCCCGAATCTCGGTATTCGGTATTTAAAACCCCGAATCACTTGACGCAAGTATGTAAAACCCCGAACTTGAGATATGGTATCTGAAACCCCGAATCTGCCTGTTGTCCATGAGGCCCTCCTGCCGGAGCGTCATCCGCAGCATGACTTATTCATCTGCGACGTGGCAGATGCCGTGCTTAAGGACGTGATGCCGCAAATGGAGCATCCGTTCTATTCCTTATCGAAAAAACCCGAGACTTCCGTTCGTCGCTATGAACATAACGGGCAATGGCTGGAAATCACGCCAAGCGTGAAGGGCCTTGCTACAATCTACGATAAAGATATTCTGATCTACTGTATTTCGCAGATTATGGCGAAACTAAAGGCCGGGGAAAAAGTATCGCAACGGGTACGGATTAGCAGCCGTGACTTACTCATTTTCACCAATCGCGGTACGGCAGGTAAGGACTACAAAGCCCTTATCGAAGCCCTCGACCGCCTTGAAGGCACACGTATCCGCACTAACATTGTCACAGGCGACGAAGAACAGGTAGACGGTTTTGGCCTGATCGACGCTTCATCCATCCGCCGCAAACTTGGCCTCGACGGTCGCCTGTTGCATTGCGAGATCAAGCTGTCGGATTGGGTCTTTAATGCAATTAAGAGTAATGATGTTCTGACACTGCATCGTGATTATTTCCGGCTACGCAAACCGCTGGAACGACGCGTTTACGAACTAGCCCGCAAACATTGCGGTCAACAAGTGGCATGGAAAGCCTCTCTTGAGATCCTACTGAAAAAATCAGGCTCTCAAAGCCCAGAAAAATTGTTCCGACAGATGATAAAAAACCTCGCTGCAAGCGATCATCTACCGGATTACCGTGTCGAATTCGATCCTCAGAAAGACATGGTAACATTCATCAATCGCGGCACAATGAAAGCTGCCGAGCCAGCAACCGAGGCTTGGATGGGTGCGCTTGATCCTGATATTTACGGGGACGCTCGAAACATCGCGCCAGGGTGGGATGTGCATCATCTCGAAAGAGAATGGCGCATGTGGCTGGGTGATAACGAGATCGCTCCGAAGAACCCTGAGCGGCATTTCATCAAATTCTGCGAGACGTGGTTTGCTAAGCGTGGTCAACCCTGATTGTACAAATACGCAGGCATAATCTATCTACATAGATAGTCAGCGCTCTCCAAAAGGATGACGACCGTGCTTACGCATCAAGTCATCAATGGCCTCCCCAATCAAACCCTGAATAGTTGTATCGGTATCAAGCGCAAGTTGGTGTAGCCCCTTGCTAACTGCTGGAGAAAAATACCCCACCACCGCCCGCTTACCTTCTCTCGGATTACGTGGGCGGCCTTTCTCTACCACCGTTTGCGCAGCCGGTTCCACAACCGATGGCGCGACTGTCTTTTTGAGACCAGCAAACCGACTCATGCCGTATATCCTTAACTTAGAAAAGTGCTAACGCGTTTTTGTGTCATCTTGTTTGTGTGATGGCATGTTAACTTGATCACACACCCAATTCCACAACAGTGCTATATCAGCAGCAGCCTTGCTTTCAGGCTCCGTTTCCTGCGCAGTACGACCGGAACCAACGCTATGATGAAAAACTGCACGCTCTGGCAAAACAACAGGAGCAACAGGGATACCAAACTGCGCCACGACCTCAGCCGCCTCCTTATAAACTTGGGGCGCACGAGGAGGGCCCGCAGTAAAGATTACGAAGGCAGGCTTACCACTGGCTCGCACAAGTTCTGCCGTTGTTCTGACAGCGTCCATATCGAAAGCACGTGGTCTGCATGGAATTAACAAGAAATCAGCGACACGACACGCCTCACGCGCCATAATATCGGCATGTGGAGGGGTATCTATTATCGATAGTTCTGCACCCAGTTCGGACGCTTGCTCCAGCTTTTTTGATAACAGGGCATGAGCCGCACAATCCACCACATCAGGCTCGACATCCCCCCGCCACGCTTTCCATGAACTTGCAGTCGCCTGCGGATCGGTATCGAGGATCAGAGAAACGTATCCAGCGGCACTGGCACTAGTAGCCAAGTGTAGGGCAAGCGTCGTCTTCCCAGCGCCTCCCTTCTGACTAATGATCGCGATTGTTTTCATGCCACCATGTTTCCGTGTTAACACATTAACCCATTACCATGTTATTTTGATAACTCAATGTCTTCCTCAAAAAACCGACTATTTAATCGAACCAAACATTTTGTATGCCTCAGACCGGTGCTGATAGGGGAGCGGTGAGAGGTTGTTCGAAAACGTACGCTAAGAGTTTGTTGGAGAACCTTTCATATCTGCGCAGATATCAGGAACATGCCCGAACGTCGTGTGCTCGTCGCCCCAGGCCTTGAGAGCCAGAATGACAGGTTCGAGTGTCAGTCCGCGTGGGGTCAGGCTGTATTCCACCTTTGGCGGGACTTCGGGATAAACCGTCCGTAACACGAACCCGTCACGCTCCAGCTCGCGAAGCTGGGTCGTCAGCATTCTCTGGGTGATGTTGGGCAGACGTTTGCGGATGGCGTTGAAACGTAATGTCCCTTGAAGCAGATGATAGAGGATCACCCCTTTCCATTTCCCGTCGATGAGCTGAAGCGTTGCTTCAACAGCGCAGCCGGGGCTGCAATCAAGGGACTTATGGCGGATGCGGGGCATAACGGTATCATTTCCGATACTATGGGCGTTAAAAGTGCGTTCTTGTCTGAAAGCATCATAGCGCTCACGCTTCTCCTGACTCAACACAGGAGCAGATATCATGCGGGTCATCGGTTATCAGACGCCGCTTCCCATCGAAAATCCGGCCTCTCTTCAGGACATTGATCTTCCAAAACCTGTCCCCACGGGTCGGGATATTCTGGTGGAAATCAGGGCGGTGTCGGTCAATCCGGTTGATACGAAAGTCCGCAGCAGCGCAACACCGGAGGCGGGTCAGTGGCGCGTTCTGGGCTGGGATGCCGCAGGCATTGTTGTTGGAACCGGACCGGACGTGACGGGTTTCTCTGTCGGCGATGAGGTCTTTTATGCGGGCGCGATCAATCGCCCGGGGACCAACGCCGAGTTTCATCTGGTCGATGAACGGATTGTCGGTCACAAACCCCGCTCTCTGAACTGGGCCGAAGCCGCAGCCTTACCACTGACCGCAATCACGGCCTGGGAAATGCTTTTCGATCGCCTGGACATTCGTCGGTCTGTCCCGGGAACGACGCCGTCCATATTGATCATTGGAGGCGCAGGTGGAGTCAGTTCAATAGCAATCCAACTGGCCAAGGTTCTGACTAATATCACGGTCATTGCTACGGCTTCGCGCCCCGAAACGCAGGACTGGGTCACATCTCTCGGGGCAGATTACGTGATCGATCACAGTAAGCCTCTGGCGGAACAGGTTGCTGGCCTTCCTACGGGGGCTCCCGGTTTTGTCTTTTCGACGACGCAGACGGATCGCCACCTGGCAGAGATCGTCGAACTCCTTGCCCCTCAGGGACATTTCGGCCTGATTGATGATCCGGCTGAACTCAATGCTGTACCCCTCAAGCGCAAAAGCCTGTCCCTGCACTGGGAACTGATGTTCACCCGCTCACTGTTCGGAACGGCAGATATCAGCGCACAAGGGAAACTCCTGAACGACGTGTCGCGCCTTATAGACGAAGGTCGTCTCCGTACGACCCTCGGCAAAAATCTTGGCGCGATCACCGCCGCCAATCTGCGAGAGGCTCACGCCCTGATCGAGAGCGGTCAAGCTAAAGGTAAGATCGTGCTTGAAGGTTTTCCTGCCTGCACACTGGGCCTGAACGGAGAAGATCATGACTGAAACAGCTAAAACGCTCGTGGAAACCTGGTACAGGACCGGTGATACGACACTCCTTTCTGCGGGAATTGTCTGGAGTGTTCTTCCGACCTTCCCTGAAGGTGGGCAGTATGTGGGACGAAAAGCTGTGGAAGAGCAGTTTTTCACCAGGATCATGAAACATTTTTCGGATTACGTGACACTTCCACACAGCGTCACCGCCGAAGGAAAGAGTGTCGCGACGACAGGTGTCTACCGCGTGCGAACAACGCGTGGGCAGTCAGGTGATATTGCCTTTGCGCATCTCTGGACCGTGGAAAACGGAGAGATCACGGCACTGCATCAGGTCGCCGATACTGCCGCCATACAGAAACTTCTTGAAAGTGGAGGACAGGTGTTATGAATGACGAAGAACATCTGATGACCCTCAACCAGACGGGTGGACGGTTCAACCTCAATGAAATTGCCGCAGCGTTCCCGGAAACGGCGGACACAATGCTGCTGGACACCTACCTGACCGACAAGCCTGAAGCCAGTATACGGGTCTTCCGGATTTATCGGGATGTGCCGCCGCATTATCATACCCAGTGCGATGAAGTACTCCATGTCCTCTCCGGGACAGGCACATTCTGGATAGATGATCCGGCTGACGAAGCCCCGTTTGCACCCGGCCATCTTCTGGTGTTCCCCCGTCGGGCTGTGCATGCCGTGCCCCGCATTCTGAGCCATCCTGTCGTTTTTCTCGCCATTGATACACCGCGTCGTGCACCGGACGACGTGGTATTCGTCGATCCTGCCGCCGGCACGCCGTCCGGTTTTATTGCGAGAATCTGACATCATGGAGTTCATGAAACAGATACGACGGCAGGATTGTTCAAAGAGAACTCTGCACAAAAGCGCAATCGCCGCTTTCATGGGGCTCGTTGCTGCGTGCGCGCACCTCGAACCTGTGCATGCCCAGACCATCAGGATCGAAGCGACCACTAAGTCAATGGACTGGAACGCCGTGGCGCTTGCTGGTGGTCATGTGTTTGTCGCAGGCCCTCGCTGGACCGGATTTTCCGGGCCTGCCGTGGGTCTTCTGACGAAGAGCAAAGAAATAGAGCCGTTTCCGGACGCTGACTGGAATGGCTGGAAACCCGGGCAGGATGCGACGCATCGGTTTGTCAGCGTCAATGCCCTCCATGTTGCTCCTGATGGAATGCTCTGGGTTGTTGATACTGGAACTCCCTCTTTTGGAGGCAGCCCCGTATCTGCCGGAGCCAAACTGGTCCGCATTGATCCGGCAACAGGTCATGTGCTGCGGATATATCCTCTGGGTCCAGAGATCGCGCAGGCAGGAAGCTATATCGACGATATCCGTTTCAACGGGACGCATGCCTATCTAACGGATGCGGGCAAGGCGGCGCTGATTGTTCTTGATATCAAAACCGGCCAGGCACGCCGCGTCCTGGACAAGGACGCTTCCACACGCGCACGGACAGATCGACCGATTGTCATGGATGGACACGTCGTGGAGAGTCATCCTCATCAGCCGTTACTGGTGAATGTCGATCCGCTGGAAGTCAGTCCAGACGGGAAATGGCTGTATTTCGGGCCGCTTGAAGGGCCGTGGTCCCGCGTCCCGACAGCTTTGCTTGATGATTCTAATGTGTCGTCAACCGATTTGTCTGCTGCTGTTCAGCCTTGGTCTGATTTACCTCCCATCGGGGGCAGCGCCATGGATACCGCAGGAAATCTTTATTTCACCAACCTGAGGGATAATGGCGTTTATCGGAGAGACTTTTCCGGGAAGATCACGAGACTGATCTCGGACCCACGTCTGCATTGGGCGGATGCACCTTGTCTTGCTCCGGACGGTCGTCTCTGGTTGCCTATCGCACAACTGGATCGTCTTCCGCAGTTCCATCAGGGGCAAGCCCGCAGTCACCAACCGTTTCTGCTGGTGTCGATTGATCCTCACGTTACGCAGACCAGAGATAAGCCATAAATCTCAGTTTTGAGAGATTTTTCGTGTTTTCTGCGCCAGAAGTTTTTCCCCATCCGGCCTGATTTTACCCTCGGGAGTGACATGTCGATACAACGTCTGGCGGCTGATCCCCAGTTCAGAACACAGATCTCCAACCTGGGTTTCAGGATCACTCATGGCGGCCTGAGCCAGATGAAGTTTGGCTAAGGTCATCTTGAAGGGACGGCCACCCTGTCGTCCTCGGGCACGTGCAGAAGCCAGACCTGCGCGTTTCCGTTCAACGATCAATTCCCGCTCGAACTCCGCCAGTCCGGCAAAGATTGCGAAGATCAAGCGACCATTTGCTGTGGTGGTATCGATCGAGGCTCCTTCGCCCGCCAGCACCTTCAACCCGACACAGCGTTTGGTCAGGTCCCCGACCAGGTTAACGAGATGACGCAGATCACGTCCGAGGCGGTCCAGCTTCCAAATCACAAGGGTATCGCCAGATCGTAAGGCTTTGAGGCATGCCCTCAGACCAGGGCGATCATCGCGCCGTCCAGATGCGGTATCTTCATAGATATGCTCGGGCCTGACCCCGGCTTTTGCCAGAGCGTCATGTTGCAGATCCAGTACCTGCGACCCGTCGGCCTTCGAGACCCGGGCATATCCAATCATAGTTGTCACTTATACGAGCGTTTATGTGACTGCGTCGAGATGCCCCGAAAATAGCTGAATTTCGGTCACGTAACCCGTATCGAAATCAACGTCTTACATACGGTATCGCTTACCGTACGTTTTCGAACATCCTCTCACCGCTCCCCTGATAGCACCTATAAAATGTCATCATGTTTTTATGTTAACATAAAAACATGATGACACGCTATCTTTCTCTCTGCACAATGGCAGCAACAGTGTTCTTGCTGATCCCCAGATCACGGGCGATCCACCGATAACTCCGCTTTTCCGCCACCAGCGCCAGAACCTTCGGAGCCAGACGGTCAGACTTCGGCCGCTCTCCTTTCTGTCGGCCGAGAACCTTCCCGCGCGCCCTGGCAGCAGCCAGACCAGACTTCACCCGCTCGCTGATCAAATCCCGCTCAAACTCCGCAATCCCGGCCAGAACCGTCGCCAGCATCCGCCCATGTGGCGTCGCCAGGTCGAACATCATCCCCGTCATGGCGATCAGGGAAACACGATAACTCTCCAGTTCCTGAAGCGTGGAGATGAGATCAATGGTCGAGCGCCCCCAGCGGGACAGCTCCGTCACCAGAATGGCGTCAATTTCACGGGCCTGGGCCAGTGCCATGACCTTGCGACGCTCGGCCCGATCCACCCGGATGCCAGAACCTGTCTCCATGAAAATGCCTGACACTTCATAGCCCGCGCGTTCAGCAAACCGCTTCAGCTCGTCCTTCTGCCGCACGCAGGACTGATCGGCCGTGGAAACCCGGCAATAGATGACCGCGCGCTGTCCCATTTGAACCCTCTCGGAAAAACCACCATGCAGCCCTTGATACACCGTGGTTCCGGGTTGTCCCAATATGACTATAGTCTAATTGGGATAAGCGGTTAAAGTATCTGTTGCCGTCATCGAGCGGAATCTTCTGCAGCTTCCGCTCGCATCCATCCTGTTCTGGATGATTATTTAGCAATCCGACCGTCAAGAACAGCGCGATCTTTCCCTTGGCGAACCAAAGCCCGCTCAACTAGGTATTTAGTCCCGTGTTTTGATGGGGTATTATTTTCACGAGAGTGGAAGGAAGCCTTAT
>NZ_JAERKU010000021.1:0-37978 GCF_018256955.1 Acetobacter persici | reverse complement strand
ACAGGTCACTCATCTTCAGTCTCCTCAAGGAGCCTGAATCACATCATGACGCCCATATCAATGGGTCCTGAACCTAGTAGAAGACGCTACTACACTTGATCTGATAAGCAAAAACCGGCTAGAGCTCGGTATTGGCAGTGGTTATGATGAAAGATCATTTCGGGCCTTCGGCGTCAGTTATGAAAATCGGCGCGAAGCAACAACGAAAAAACTGAGAGACCTTCTACATGCTATAGAGGGCCTCCCTTTAGCATCGAATGACGCAATCATTCATCCTCTTGCTCCAGATTTACGCGCACGTATCTGGCAAGCAATATTCAGCGATGAGGGAGCCCGCTACGCCGCTACGCTTGGCACTAATCTTCTCTTAAATCGTGCCACCTATGGCTATGACGAACCCACAGATAAAGTGCAGCTTCCTTGGGCGAAGACCTATCTTGATGCTTGGAGAAATATGCCATCAAACAACGGCAGGAAACCAAAGATTGGAGTTTCACGCTTTATTTTTGCGGCAAAAGATCGTGATACGGCAAAGCAAATCCTGCAGAAAGGTGTCGAACAGATCGTAAACTCCATGATTCAGAAGGGTAAATTTCCACACGGTCTGGATTTCGAAGCAGCTCTGACACGGCTTCACGCCTTTATCGGACATCCTGATGATATCTCCGAAGCACTATCAAAAGAGAAAGTTCTTCCGCACGCGACTGAGATCATTTGCCAGGCCAATCCCGGAATACCAGCTCATGAAGAAACGCTTAGAAGCCTCGAACTGATTGCGACCAGTATCGCGCCCTCACTAGGCTGGGAAATCAACACAGCAGTCGGACCGGGTGGAGCTCTCGGCCGGAAACCGCTAAATTACATTGTTCCTCAACTAAGAAGGGGCGTCATCTTGAGATTGCGCCCCATGGGAACTAGGCCCTGCTTAGCGTAGCGGTCGTTAATATCCTGTAATGTTTCGAGGTCCGTGGCGTCCGGAGGGCGTACCTCGAAATTACGATGAGATAGAACCTTACGAACTATGTCTAAAGGCATATCGTCCCACTGCCGCGAAAGTAAGTCTGCAGTAGCACCAGGATTGCCGCGAACCCACGCAGCGGCATCCCCCAGTATTTCTCTCATGGCTGAAACTGTCTGCGGATAAGCGCGAGCAAATGCTATATCAGCCATGTAGTAGCGGTTGTAGCGCATCCCTGCGGAAGTGCCGTCTGCGAGAAGAACCGCGTTCGGTAAAGCCGTTGCAAAGCTAAAATATGGGTCGAACGTAGCCCAACCATCAATCGCTCCATTGTTGAAGGCTTGGATACAAGCAGATTCAGGGATATAGATCGGATGAACATCGCTGAGGTGCAACCCCACCGCGTCAAGCGTCAGAAGCAGGAAGTCGAACGCGCTACCTGTCTTGCCCACTGCAATCCTGCGACCACGAAGGTCTGCCGCCGACGTTATCCCGCTCTCCTTGTGCACAATAATCCCGAGAGCTTTCGGGCTTGGCCCCTCTGCCGCATAAAGGGCAAGGCTTGGAAAGAGAGGAAGCACAGTTACGGGTACTGCCTCGGCTACGTCGCTGACGTAATCGACGGTTCCGATCTGAGCAGGCGCCGTACTCAATACGCTCCATTCTGGCTCGAAACCTATATCACGAAGGTGCAAATCGATCATATTCCGCTGGCGCGCGACCTGTAAAAGAATTGACGACTTCTGATAGCTAATCCGCAGGGTCGCCGCAGCTCGGGCCGAACGAACGCCCATTATTGGAGATATCATCGCGGCGGCGCCCGCAAATAGCACACGCCGGCCAACGCGGCCCTTAAATTCCAGCATTGAACAACCTTTTCTCTTTCTTCAAAACGAATACCCAACGCGCCCATACCAGTATGAACCTGTCATCGGTATTCCAGATACGGCGGTATCGTAAATCGAGTTTCCATTATATCTCAAAATTAGAGGCAGTTTTCGCGGACGAATATTAAACAAATTGTTTACTCCGATCGTAGCACGCAGCCGCTGAGCGAGAAAATGCCGTGTCACCTCAAGATCCGTCATCCATCGCGGCGAATTCTCAAATTGCTCAAACTGTGTAATCGAATACCGGAGTGCCGCTGGTGCCGCGATCTGGTAGGTCATATTATCTGTCGTTTGACCGTAGCGCGTCTGTCGGATGTTGACATCCCAATTTCCGATCGTCCAAAACGCACTCAAAATAATCTTACTGCGTGGCATAGATGTCGTTAGCCAGCTGATCGCTTGCGCATTTAAGAGAGGATTCTCCATCGTGTCGTTAGACAAATGATGAAGGCGAGTTCTGTTTAAGTCTATTCCAACCGACCATTTCACAGAACCAAAGCCACCAAAATGCGTTATGTAATCGGCATTGATATCTACACCTTGCGTCCGCGTACTGGCTGCGTTGGAAAAGTAGTTTGCTGTTACATTCGTCGACGTAAGGCTTGGCGGAAGGGCAATGCCGGTAGCCTCAATTGCTTCCTCCGCAAGCGCCCCGTTATAATTACCACCACCTAATATCCGATCGCGTATATTGATCTGATACACATCGGCCGCGATGTGTAGACTTTTAAGAGGCTCAAAGACGAGGCCGCCACTCACATTAGTGGTTCGTTCCGGCTTCAACGAGGTAGCACCAAGCAATCTAGCTGCAACGGAATCGGGAGCAAGACTGCCCGCAGCGCCAGTAGGGGTAACGCTAAGGCTGCTGAAATGCTGTTCAGCCAAAGATGGTGCACGGAAGCCGTTGCTGATCGTCGCCCTGAATGCCAGTTTGGAATTGACTTCATAGCGGGCAGAAACTTTACCGCTTTCCGCATTACCGAAGTCTGTATAATGCTCGAAGCGACCAGCAAAATCGAGATCAAGTTTACGAATTGGTGAGTAATCAATATCCACATAGCCTGCCCATACGTTTCGGCCCCACGAACCCGCTGATTGTGGGGTCAGACCCGGTGCTCCTTGAAATCCTCCATCCAGATAACTCGGAGGATTTCCCGACGTAATCTGATAAGTTTCGAGTCTGTGTTCTGCTCCGAAGGCTAGCTTAAGAGGGCGGGATAAAACTTTGAAACCTCTCGTCAGATCAAGGTTATTGGCCCACTGACCATTTCGATATCCTTGCGTAAAACCTTTCGTAGGCGTCCAACCGTAAGCATTATAATAACTGATATTAGCAGTATTGATCGTAGAAAGATGGCTTTCATCAGCGCCGTAAGTGGTGCTCAGACTCCAATGAAATCCACCAAACAGATGATCGCCGCTCAATCCCAATGTCGTTGCGTAGTCGTTTTCCTCGTTGACTTTCGACGGATTAAATCCCCACGGATAAACCTCAGGCAGGATGTTCGGCAGCCGATTTGTCATGTAATCCTCTATATGACGATGCATGTAGGTTATATTTCCAAAAAACTTTATTTCCTGCGTAATGTCTCGTCCGAATGTGAACGCCAGCGATTCACGCGTTTCTTCTGGAGTGCCAAGATTATAATCCTCAGGTCTATAATTCGTACCCGTAACGTAATGGTCTGCGTGATAAATCTGACCACTGAGATGTAGATATCCATTTCCTGAAAGGGCAATACCGCCATCCGCATTCAACTGATAGTTCCAACCATGGCTACCATACAGCGAACTGAACGGGCTGGCACCACTTTGAAAAAATGTGTTAAAACCATGTGTTTTTTTCTTCAAAATAACATTAATAACACCTGCTATAGCATCTGATCCATACATCGCGGCCGCTCCGTCACGCAGAACTTCTATATGATCAATTGCCGAGATAGGAATGGCATTCAAATCCACCGGCGTCGTCCCATGTTCAGCACCAGAATAAGTCGACACCACTCCCGTAGTATGCCGACGCTTGCCGTCAATAAGTACGAGCACCTCGTTACTCGTCAGGCCGCGCATCTGTATTCCTGATACTACGCCTGATCCGGCGGTAATATTACTATTGATAGAAGGGTCCAGGCGCGTAAGGGCATCTGTCACGTCCATCATACCTGTTCGTGCAAGTGCCGCGCCACTAATGATGTCAATCGGGCTGCTACTGTTACGCGCAGTACGGTTAGCGTCCCGCGTACCCGTAACGATAACGGCCTCTCCCGCTGCATCAATGGCGTTTATACTTGACACCTTACGTGAGGCCGTAGTTCTGGCTAATGTAGGAAAACTCTTGGCAGACGTACGCGACGTTGACTTTTCCGAATTACCCTTACGCGGAAAAGATGTTTTGTGCTTCGTGGATACTGCCGCATACACTGTCGTTGTTGGCAGTGTCAGGCTACTAGCTATTAAGAGCAGCGACATGTACCGCATAATTCAAGATTTCCTTGCTAACTAAAACAAAATGCGAATACAAGAATAGTATTCTCGTCTACATTGACTGGTCGTGGATAACCGCCAACTCCTGATATAAAACTCTCCAGACCGTAACGGTGAAGCGCTATCCCAGATTAAACATTGGCTTATAAAGCCATCTGGTAAGCATCTGGCCTCAAAGACGGCAAAGAGACCACAACTCCTTAAGTAGTAACTTCAACCGTTCGCCGAAATTTCTTCTTCCAGAACTCTGAAGCTATGGGTCCCGTCTCTTTCTAGCTGGGCGACGAGCCCGAATTCCCAGTCAAGATAAGATTGCATGGCCTCAGCGGCATTATCCGTCCCCTCGTAAGGGCGCTTATAAACATCATTAGGCGCAGAAAGAGCCTTACCCGCGTCCAGACCCGATTCAAGCGCATATCCGGCGGCGTGCCATGCTTGTGTGCCACCTTTGAGGACATGAACTCGCCTTTTTTTCTCTCCGGCCAGGTCCCGTGCCGCCAGATGCGCAGCGATGCCATCTGGAGAAACAAGCACAACGTCATCCGCCGTAAAAAAATCCGAATGCGATACTAGGTCGGGACGGATCACGAAACGTGCGCCCGGAACATGCCCCCTCCGGAACTCTGAACTGGAGGCAAGATCCAGAACGAGAACACCATCGTCCTTAACTCGCTCATGTAACTGCGCCGGAGAAATCGTCGCGACATCTGGCAATGGCCGGAGAAGCATTGGAGATTCCGGCCCCGTTTCGACCGACAATCCTTCCCAGCCCTCAAGAACGTAAACCTCGTTCCATCCCAATTGTCTGAGCCAGTGCGCCGTCATCTGGGCGCGGACCCCGTCATCGTCCGTAAGAACGATGGTCCCATGTCGAACGGCGACCCACTCGTCCGTTGCCTGCACGAGTTGCCCGCCTGGCGCTGAACGAAATCCCACTGGGTGCCCCTGTGCATATTCCTCAGGTGAGCGAACATCCAGCCGGTAAACTGTCCTCACCGGATCTGCCTGCAAATGCTCGAGAACACTTGTAGAAATGCTCCTGACACCTGTCCTTTCCGCCAGATAACTAGCATGAGCACGGGCCACTCCTAGATTCGGCTCCGAAACGCCCCCACCTTTGCGCGCCGCACCGTGTTCAAGTAAAAGCCCTTCCAATGTCCAGCCGATGGTCCCATTGCGAAGCGCAAAGACTGGATTGGGAATTCCAGCATTGACGAGCGATTGGGCTCCAATGATAGACCGGGTCCGTCCGGCGCAGTTCACAATGACAGTTGTTTGGGGAGATGGAGCAATGTCACGAACACGCAATGCCAACTCACCCCCCGGCACCGAACGAGCGCCTGGAATGGACATGACATTGTATTCTACAAACCGCCGCGCATCGAGAATGACAAGGTCACCACCACTTTCAATCCGTTCGTAAACCTCACGCGCGGGAAGAGAGGGCGTGTGGCGGACATGTTCCACTAACTCACCGAAGGCCTTGGATGGAACATTTACATCAATGAAAACCTCGCCTCCAGAGAGTTTCCACCCCTCTAGGCCGCCTTCCAGCGCCGTAACATCTAAATATCCCAGGGACTGGAGCAGACAAACGGCCTTTGCGGTACGCCCTTCGCCGTCATCATAAACGACAACCGGTGCGTCCTTCCGTGGGATCAGAGCACCGATACGCTCTTCAATACGCCCGAGAGGCACGTTGACGGCAAAGAGCGGATGAGCCCCGGCAAACGGTCCTTCCTCCCGCACATCAAGCAGTGCGATTTCTGCACTATCCCTCAACCTTTGCCGCACCACCGCCGGAGACGTAACAGACAAAAGATTTGTAATATTGTTCATGCAGATTTACTCCGTGAACGATCCCAGAGATTGGGGACGTCCTCGCTGGAATATCCGGAAATAAACGTCTTTTCCGCACCACTGCCCAGATCATAGACAGCCCGCGAGACCCCACCGATATTCGCGCCATAGACATGGATGGAAATAGATGTCTGGTCTGGAACCGCGTTCGCAACAACATGATAGTCGTTTACGCCCGGAGCCAGAAACGCAACTTCTCCCGGGTTGAGAAACTCCGTCTCTCCTTGCTCGAAGGTTCCGTCGTCTCGGCGTGTGTACTGCGTTTCGCTCTCTCGCCCACGCAGCATTCCAATCAGCCCCCAAACTCTGTGATCGTGCAAGGGTGTCTTTTGCCCTACCCCCCATACAAAACTCACAACAGAGAAGCGCTCCAGTGGATCACAATGAAGGAGATACTGACTGTAATGTTCCGGATGAGGACGCGTATAGGACTCCGGTAGCCAACCATCACTTGACACGAGCGTCCTTAAAAGTTGCCCCCCCACTTTCTGTATCTGAAGAGTTTGATATGAGGTTTCGAAAAGGCGCGTAAATTCGGAGACGAAGTTCCTCAGTGGTTCAATGGCAGTCATCGATTTTACACTATCCTTAATTGAACGGGGTCGAGTCAGGGACGACGATCTAGTCCCAAAAAGGTTGGAACAAATGAAAGATCCCTAGCGAAGTGTTGGCCGGAGTAGCCGTAATTCTCATGAATTTTCGCAGTAGACCCCACATAGGGTAAGATCAATACCCGGATCTTCGGACGAAAGTATCTCAGAGTGATTACACTTGCTCACCAATCCAACGAATTCGACAGACATACAGCACCCCAAAAACAACGATCATGAATTGTGGTATTGACAAAATATTACGTTTATTTGGTTATATTTCAATCGAGATTCATCAATGTAACAGTTTTAATGGGTAAATGTATGTCATACCTGCAAAATGGAGAGATATAATGTCACACCCGACTCTCCCGCAGAGGATGGCACGTAACGTTCCCACTGAACTCCTGCGATCTTTCGTCGCGATCGTGGAAGCTGGCTCAATGGCGCAGGCGACAGAAACGATCTTTCTCACCCAGTCCGCACTCAGCTTGCAAATGAAACGACTAGAAGACATTCTTCAGCAAAAGCTGTTCCGACGGGACGGACGAAAGCTGGCCCTATCCCCCGCAGGCGAGGAACTCGTTGCCTATGCGCGCCAGCTTCTCGCGCTCAATGACCGGATTATGCACAAACTCGGGCATGTCTCCGAACCTGCCCCGATCACGATCGGACTGGTTCAGGACTTCGCGGACACCATCCTACCTGACGTACTGGCTCATTTCCGCCTCGAACATCCCCGTTGCAGATTGACTGTGAGGATCGGAGGTTCAGCCGAACTGCTGGAAATGTTTGATCGCTCCCGGTTAGACATCGTCCTATGCCTAGGGCAACATGGTGACCGACTAAACACGTCGCAGCGTATCGTGGGGCATGACAGAATGGTCTGGATCGGCGATCCCAGCGTTCTGGACGAGTCGGAACTCCCGCTCGTTTTGCTGGAGCCGCCATGCCGTTTCAGGGAGGTCGCGCTCCGAGCACTCGCCAAGGCGCGCAGGGAGTATCGTATTGTACTAGAGACGCCTCATCTTCCTGCCATGCGAGCGGGTATCCGCAGCGGTCTCGGAGCAACTTGCCGAACGCGTCGCTTCGCCACTTCAGAAGGGCTTTCAGTCCTGCCTAAAGGAATCCTTCCAGATATCCCAGAAATCGAGACAATCCTCGTCCAGAGAAACGGGCTGACAGATGCTGCCCAAGATCTCGCTGAGTTACTAGGTCAGGCCTCGGCGGACCAGTAACCCACAGCCATGAGGAAACGTAATTTCACACTTAAGAAAAACTCTTTGGAAACCGTATCTACTTCTCCCGCATGGTGCATCGACAAGTCCACCTACCGGATAAAGAAAACATGAGCCACCTTCCACCTTCCCTTCAAAGCCGATACGATATTCTTGAAGCTGAGCGACGTAAAACATGGTCTCCCGAAGCACTTGCCGCGAATATCGCGCAACGCGAGACTCTTGTAAAAGAACAGGCCGGGACGCCCCATGTGACGGTTGGTGACGTTCTGACGCCGCACACCTTTACAGATGCGCGAGGAAACATAACCTCGCTAGACGATCTGGTCTCTGACGGTCCAGCGGTTCTCGTCTTTTTCAGATTTGCAGGCTGTCCTGCGTGTAACATCGCTCTGCCCTACTACGCAGAAACGCTGGCACCCGTCCTCAAAGCGGCGAACATTCCTCTCATCGCGATCTCATCTCAACCTTTTCCCGAACTCGACACAATCAGGACGCGTAACGACCTTCCATTCCCAGTGCTGAATGATCTGGGCCTGAGCTTATCTCGCGCGCTGGGAATTACCTATGTGTTCGACGATGCGGCTCGCCAGACGGCGCTCTCAAAAGGTGGCAGCAGCGAAGCACTGAACGGAACGGCTCATTGGGAACTCCCCAAACCCACCGTCCTGATCCTCACTTTAGGCCGGATCGTACGTTTTATCGACATCTGCCCCGACTGGATGCGCCGGACTGAGACACCAGTGATCCTAAAGGCTCTGGGCCTAGAAGATAAAGGCGTTTCCCATGCCGCATGATACCGCGCAGCTGGATTCACAGCGCATCCGCACAAGTCCTTCCGTCAGTCAGGAGGGTTTTCGGGATGCCATGAGTTTGCTCGGTGCGCCTGTCGTTCTGGTAACGACGGCTGGCGCTGGTGGCCATGAGGGCCTGACAGTCTCAGCCATCACTAGCGTGAGCGACACTCCGCCAACTATTCTTGTCTGCCTTAACAGAAGCAATCGGTCACATCAGGCTTTTCTGAAGAATGGCATTGTCGGAATCAGTATCCTATCCCCCGAACATCACAATCTAGCCCTGGTCTTTGCCAGTAGTTCCATTGAGTCCACTGAGAAATTCGCCCAAGGCGACTGGACAACAGATGTGACGGGCGCGCCCCTTCTCAATGATGCACTTGTCACGCTCGATTGCGAGATCGAAGTCATACATAGCACGGGTACACACGATGTTCTATTTTGTGCCGTCAGATCAATTTCTACAAGAGTAGATGCGGCTCACGGACTCGCCTGGTTCTCCCGTAGATTTCACCATCTGCCCGTCAACCGGATTTGAAGTTTTCAGGTCCATAGTGATGTCCAAGGTCTTCACATCATTGACGGGTCTCCGCCCAGTGCTGCCCACGCATAGCGCAACGATGCTCCAACGCAGTCATGAATCGCATGGACATGAAGGGTTCTAAAAGTCTCTATTTTTGATCTTCCAGTATTCACAATATTCATGGGTTACGACTTTCACACACAAGTGAAAAGATGGTTTTCAGAATTCTCCAAAGCACCGCTCTGTTAGTCGATCCGGCAATTCGCGCAATTTGAAAATCCATATCGTGGACTGACGAGTATAGAATTTACACGAAGATTTATATTAAATCGTCTGAAAATGATTATTGTTATAAACAACCTTCTCAATTTACAGTTGGATGGAATATTCATTTTAATAAAAAGCAGAAGACCTACAAAATCGTATATCTCTAGAATAAAGAGACGAACCTTGCTCACCAGGACCACACGCACGCGCAGCATCCTATCGGGCATTGACGATAAGTTATCAGAAATTCTCAATATTGTTTCAGGCGACGCGCGCAAATAACCGGTATCGCCACATATAGAGCCGCCCTCCCCAACCACGATATGATCTTAACGGACTCTGAGCATCTGGAGAAAGCCTATGACCCGTCAAAAACTAAAGCTGGGTGCCATTCTGATTGGTGTCGGCGATGCCTCGGTATCTGAACTCTGGCGTGATCCCGCGGTACCGCTTGATGCCAGCGTTGATATCAACTGGTACACAAGTCAGGCACGTGAGGCTGAGGAGGCGAAATTCGATTTCGTGTTTATCGTTGATAGTCAGTATATTACTCAAAATTTCCCACATCATCACCTCAACCGGCTTGAGCCGCTGACGTTGCTTTCCGCAGTCGCTATGGTCACAAACCGAATAGGACTAATTGCGACGATCAGCACTAACTATAGCGAACCGTTCGAAACTGCCCGCCGCCTCGCGTCGCTTGATCTGATCAGTAGCGGTCGTGCGGGTTGGAATATCGTCACCAGCCAAGATCCGGGTACTGCGAGCAATTTCAGCCGCATCAATCATGGCAATCACGATCAGCGCTACCAGCGTGCTACTGAAGCAGTACAGGTCGTTCAGGGGCTCTGGCAGTCCTATGAGAACGATGCATTTGCCCGTGATCGAACTGCGCCACATTTCCTTGATCCAGCTAAACTGCATCGCCTCGATCATCAAGGTAAATTCTTCTCAGTGACTGGTCCTCTCAACATACAACGCTCACAGCAGGGTCAACCGCCCCTCGTCCAAGCTGGCACATCAGCACAAGGACGCGAGCTCAGCGCCCAATATAGCGACCTCGTGTTCAGTTTCGCCCGTACGCAGGAGGAAGCGCTGGAGCTCGCACGAGACGTTCGTGCCCGCGCTACGAGGTATGATCGGCATCAAAATGAGATCCTCTTTTTTCCTGCTGTTAGCGTTACAATTGGTGATACAGATGAGGAGGCCCAGCGCATCGCTAACGCGCGCTTTTCGGCTTCCGATATCCAGAGACAGCTAGCTTCTCTCTCACGCCAGTTCGACGGTCACGATTTCAGCAATTATGATCTTGATGCCACCTTTCCGCTAATCGAACGAAAAAGCGATGCTGGAATTGAGCGTTTCCACATTGAACTTGCCGAAGCTCGTGACACCGGAAAAACGCTAAGGGAGATTTTGCAAGCACAGTGCCTAAGCTGGCTGCAGATCACCGGTTCACCTGAGACAATTGCGGATGAGATTGCCAACTGGTACGTGAACGGCGCAGCGGACGGATTTAACCTTTTCGTCCATCATCCTTCAGATTGGTTTTACTTCCGGAACCGGGTAGTGCCGCAACTCGTTGAACGCGGCATCTTCCGTAACGAGTATGAGACTAAGACATTACGCGGCAATCTAGGTTTGAAAATTCCGGAGAATATTTATGTCCATAATCGAAAGGTTGTGAAGATGAGAAGGTCAAAAAAACTCCGAACTTCTAACCGTCGGACCGGAAATCAAGGTGGCCTGAGCTGAAATGGACGTGTCCCGGTTTAGTTCCGGACCTTGAGGTCCGAAGATGGTATGAAGGAGAATTGGAATGGGACATGTTTACAAAACAGAATTCCGACGCGAGGCAGTGCGTCTGGCTCTGAGCAGCAGTCTGTCGCGCGAACGTATTACCCAAGATCTGGGTATTGGGTCTTCGACATTGAAGACATGGATCCGTGATACGCAGAAGCACGATATTGTGGTTGCTGACGCAACGGATCATACGGCGCTCTTGCGTGAAAATAAGTGATTACGCCGTGAGAACCTTGTGCTGCGGGAGGAGAGGAAGCTGTTAAAAAAGGCGACACAGTTTTTCGCGAGCCAAAGGTCGTGAGGTTTGCCTTTATCGCTCGCTATCATGCGCCACTTTTACGCGAACGGGTCTGCCGCCTGTTTGGTGTCAGCGACCGGGGTTTAAGAGCCTGGCGACGACGCCCGGTCTGTGCCCGCAAAAAACAGGATGACATCCTGATGGTCCATATCCGCACCGTTCACGCCCAGAGCAGGCGAAGCTAAGGACGTCCCCGTATGACAGAAGAACTCAGGGCTGCGGGTCTGTCTGTCGGGCATCGTCGCATTGGACGTCTGATGCGCGAGTATGGCATTCGTGTTGTCAGGACACGACGCTTCAAGGTGACTACGAACAATTCGCACAAGCACAGTATTGAACCCAACCTTCTGGGGCAGGATTTTTCAGCACCAGCGCTTAACCAGAAATGGACATCGGCTGGAACCTTGAGGTCCGTATGACCGTAGATCTTGCCCGACTGCGTTACAGCGCGCCATTGCCTTGCGTCAGCCACCACCAAGCTGCATCCATCATGCGGATCGTGGCAGTCAGTATTGTTCAGAGGCTTACCGGAAGCTACTTTCTGCCCATGGCTTTCTCGTATCCATGAGCAGAAAGGGAAACTACTGGGATAATCCGGTGACGGAGAGTTTCTTCAAGACCTTAAAAGCGGAAATCCTGTGGCGGCAGGCCTGGATGACGCGTCAGGACGTCGAACAGGCTATCACATCCTACATCAATGATTTCTATAATCCGCAGAGGCTGCACTCCGCACTTCAATTGAGAAGCCCTCTGGATTATGAGCGCAACGCCGCTTAACAGATAACCTATGGTCCGGAACTAAACCGGCACACGCCCACTATGACAGATACCCCTCCGCCTTCCTCTCGGCCATCAGCCTCGCAACAACCGTCATCTTCTGGTTATGAATCCTGAGCCTAGTGTCACGGTAACTCCATCATGGCACATCGATGCCGTAGGGAGATCATTTACCTCATCTGGAAGATCCCTCAAATTGTTTTCAAAACTGGAGCTTCTGGCCAATACCAAGTCTGTCTGCCTTGCTCAGTAGAGCGGCACCCAGTGCAATATCAGTAATACTCAACCCGCGGTGCCAGAACAGAATTGTCTCGTCATCATTTTCCCGCCCCGGTAATTTCCCCCCAACAATATCACACAACTCTGCGTAAAGAGTTTCACGCGTGATCTTCCCCTGATCCACGTGCTGACGCAAAGCACCATATGGACGGCCCGGACCACACTGCCCCCAATCATCCACCACCACTTTATCGACCACATCTGTTAGGCTGAGTTCCAGCGCGCTCATGGTGCCGTATGGAACAATCAATGCACCTTTACGAACCCATTCGGTTTTCAGGAGTGGTGCTGGCTCTGGCAGCCGACTGGCCTCGACCAGAATATCCGCTCCATCCAGACAAGCCTCCCATGTTGTTGTAATGGTCACCTTTTTACCCAGATCCTGCTCCAGACGCTGCGCAAAGGCCAGCCGACTTTCTGCCCTACGGGAATGTACACGGATTTCCTCAAAATCAAAGATATAATCAAGGAGTTTTATATTCCAATATGCGGTTCCACGTGTACCAATATGACCAAGTATGCGGCTATTTCTAGGAGCAAGAAAGCGCGCGCCCAGTGCGGTCATCGCTCCTGTGCGCATATCTGTAATCCGTGTTGCATCAATGATAGCCTTGGGCATGCCGGTCACAGGGTCAAACAGATTGAGCACCGCCATCTCGGACGGCAGTTTCTGTTTGTAATTGTTTACAAAATCACCAACAATTTTCACACCAGCCAGACCAAGTGGCTGAATAACACCACGCAGGACATTAAAGTGACCTTTGTCCGAACTCTCGGGCACAAGATGCACACGTGGTTCAACCACCGTCTGCCCATGGGACTGCGCGGCAAGAGCACCAGACACAGCCTCCATGATCTCATGGTCCGTGAGGGCGAGACGGACAACATCTGCACCATTAAGATAGTTGATCTGGACATCGGTCATGTTTGTATTTTCCTGAAAAATTTTTTGCTACGCTGCGCAAACAGGAAGCAGAATTCTCTAGGTATCATCAGCCAGAATGCTGAAGTCTCCCAAAAAATCCGGGTGTTCTATGGCCTGTGTAAGAAGGACTATGTTATCCGCCACCGGCTGCTCCAGAGGCAAGCGGGGGCATAAGGGAGCCAGCCTGTCCATTAACGCCTGAGAGCCGCACCCAAGACGTACAGGGGGTCGCAGGGCAATCGCCCGCGCTGCCACCATAATTTCTATGGCTGTCAGTTCATACATACGCGCAATCAGACGCTGCCCACGACATAGGGCAGGAAAGAGCAGAGAGGCATAATCCTCCACCCGCTCAGCCACGGGTAAAACCATAGGCGACAGGGGCGTCGCATCATGCACAATCTCTGCCACCAGTGCCGCAACCGTTTTTTGCACGGGAGCAAAGCCTGTACCATCTCCCTCTGCTTCAGCCAGAAAGCGTGGCAGACCAGACACTGAGGGAGACATCATCTTAATAACCCGTTCCCCGGTTGCCGCAGCAACTCTGGCAAGGGCCAGATGCAGGCCATCCACCACAACCGCCACATGCGTCGGGTCAAAATTTCCATTCGGGATAATGTTGTCTGTTTCTGCCACAACGGCAGGGTTGTCATCGCTGGAAGATAGTTCAAGGTCAACGGCACGCTGCGCCTGTTGCAGACTTTCCAGCGCAGCGCCTGCGATGGATGCTGCACTGCGGAAGCTGATCGGGTCCTGCAACCGGCGTGCAGATTTCTCCTGATGCAATATTCCCCCATCCAGCAAACCAAGGAGGGCACGACTGGCTTTCGCCTGCCCTGCAGCTGGGCGCAAATGCACACTCTGCGGCTGAAAAGGAGAGAGGTTTGCGCAAAACCCCTCGCATGACAAAGTAAACGCAGCAATATGCGCACGCATGAGCCTGTGGATACTGCCAAGGTTAAGGCAGGCCAGCCCAATGGACGCAGAATTAGAGGAGATAAGGGCCAGCCCGTCTTTGGGCCCCAAAACAGGCAACGACAGCCCCACCTGCGCAAACGCCTCAACCCCCGAGACCCGGCCCCTACCTGCTACGCTAGCATGGCCCTTGCCTGTAAGAAGACTAGCAATATGGGCCATTGGTGCCAGATCTCCTTCACTCAAAGCACCAACAAGCGGAACAACCGGCGTAATATGATTATTGAGCATATCAACCAGCGCCATTGCCACGGCAGGAGAAATACCCGACCTCCCCAGTGCCAGCCGCGCCAGCCTTACAGCCACCATAGCACGGACCTGTGTATCGGTCGCAGCAGGTCCTGTGCCACTTGCACGAGCCCAGAGTACATCATTCTGCTGTGCATGCGCTGTGTTTGGTTGGCGCACTATGTCCACATTAGCGCCAAGCCCGGTACTCACACCATAAATCGTTGTACCCGCAGCAATATGCCGCAACAAGCAGGTATGACCTGACGCGATATGCACCTGTGCCTGAGGCGATAGCAGAACCCTGTGCTTGGCCAGCGCAATACGCTCGATATCAGAAATAGCCGTTTGACCAGGCACCAGAAGAACACTTGGACTGTCAGAATAATCTGCCATTAGAACGCCGTGCTAATTGTGCCAAAAAACTGCCTGGGAGCACCCATAAGGAAGTAATTATAGCCTGTGTTGACAAAATTATTCCCAAGCTCGTTGGTAGTCGCAATATACGTCTTGTTCGCCAGATTATAGATATTGAAGCTAGCATTGATACCTTTAAAAGGCCCTGCATCACCGAAATTATACCGTGCGCCAAAATTCATCAAAAAATATCCCGGCACATGCAGGTCATTTGTGTACGTCAGTTCTCGCCGCGAAATATAGGACCCGTCCACATGCAGGTTAAGGTCGCCCAACTGATAGGCAATATTGGCTTTATACATGAACTGCGGATAATTGGGGACCAGCTTGCCACGGGTCGCCTGCAAGCCATTGGAGGTAACAACGTTCTGGTCATAAGTCGAATGGGCGTACGAAAACGAATTATAGATTGATAACCCATGCACGGGCCGCAGCGTAATGCTGGCCTCTGCCCCGTTAGTTGTAACACCTCCAACATTCTGCACTGCCGTAATCGGATTGATACCCGCCGAGTTTGTAATCAACTGTAAACGATTGGAAAAATTGATCCGGTAAAGGGAGGCCAACGCACTAATATACTGCGAACTAAAACGGTATCCGCCCTCATAAACCCAGTCTGTCTCCGGCCGCAGATTTTTCTTGGTTTCCTGAAACGAGGCCTGAGAGGATGTCCACGGGCTTGCCGAAATATTGGTGGCAAACCCATCCTCTGGAAAAGAACGCATATTATGTGACACATCAAAAAACAGCTCATGATGTGGCAGAAAACGCCAGTTGGCCGAAATCTGGGGCAAAAAGGCATTAGAGGCTTCAAGATGCCCTTGCGCAATAGGTTTGCCATTAATTGTCTGATCCTGCGCCAGAACGCTATTACCGGCGTTCACAATCATGGATTTAAAACCAGCATTGATTTTGAGTGTATCTGTCACACGATAGGTATCTTGCATGTGAAACACAAATGTATTGGACGAAAACGCTTCATGCCATGCGGTTGCGAATATCTTGTCCCCCGGAAAACCGTTTGTGGGGTTACCAAGCGTGCCCTGCCCTAGAAGGGGCGCTTGCGAAAAATAACGGCCGGTTTCAAAGTTTCCGTATTCATACCAGACGCCAGCATTGAGCATATGCCGTGCGACTTTCCATGTTACAGCACTTTCAAACCCGCCACGCGCAACCTGTGGCTGCTGCACCCGCTGCGACAGGGGCGCTCCATTGGGCGAGGCTTTATAGGGTGTTGTCCATGTACTATAGCCTGTATCTGCATGCCCATAAAGGGTGGTTTTCCAGTTCAGGTTTGACGTCAGGTTTTCATCCAGCGTAATTCCGCCTAGGTAGTCCACTCTATTGGCTGTCCCTGCATAATAGGCGGCATCTTTGGGGTCATTTGTCTTGCTGATCTGCGCAGGGTAGGTGCCCTGCGCAGCCTGATAGGCGGCAGTGTAATCAGGGTAATAATTGGATAAACTGGACCCCGCAGTTGATAGCCAGTTTTTGGTCATATCCTGATAATCGAACTGCTGGGTTGAACTCCAGTCAAAAAAGACCTTGAGCGAAGAGTCCCGTGCCAACGGCTGAACGAATTTGGCGTTGACCTGATCGGAGTGATCGTAACCGTGCCCTTTCCAGAGATTGCCATTCAGACGGGCATAAGAAACGGAAAAGCGCGTACCAGATGAGTTGAGGTCACCACTATCCAGACGCGCAAAGGTCCGAAACGTCGAGTTGCTGCCAAATGTCTGGGATACAGCGCCACCACGCTTATGTGACGGGTCCAGAGAGTGGATTTCCACCGCGCCCCCAAGGTTGCTTGTTGATGCAACATCAATCCCCCCTGCTCCCTGAGAGACATTCACACTGCCAATATTGTCGGAAATAATAGCGCGTGTAACGCCAAGTCCATTGTAGTTATTGAACTGCTGATCGCCCAGAGGCACATCATCCAGTGTAAACCCAAGCTGGGACTGGCTGAAGCCACGCATGAATATCTGACTGGAATATTCATATACACCAAATGGGTCAGCAGACTGGTATAAAACGCCCGGCAGTTCGTTCAGCACCTTGAGCGCAGATGTTCCAGGAACACTCTGCTGCATGCTGGCACGACCGATGGACATTGTCTGGCGGGTGGACCCATGCCCAAAAACGGCAATAGATTCTACATTGTCTGCAGTATTTTTCTTTTTTCCATCATTTTTTTCTGCGTGTTTTTCCGGGTCATTTTTAATAACCGCTGGAGCCGTATTGCTTTGAGCATAAACAAACAACGGAGACCCGATCCCGCTCAGAAGGGTTGATACCGTTAAAAAAATACGTGTCTTGACCATAGTGTTTTTCTTTCGTGGGTATAGATGGGTTCTAGAGTTCAATGGAAGGCATGCGCTCTTAACAACATCGCGAACCCGAGCGAACTTCCTGCAATGCCGATGTCAGACGGCTAATGACATCCATATTGCGATAATCGCGCCGCCATAGCAGGCGGGTTGTGCGCGAAAATCGCCTAGGCAACTGTTTGGAAAAAACATTGTGGTATTCAAACGACCCGGCTGGCAAAATGGCACAGCAAATGTTGTCTTCCACAAGCCGGAGCATAAGAGACATAGACTGTGTTTCCAGCACGGCGCGTGGTCGCACGGCTGCACTCTCCAGATATGCATCTGTAAGAGAGCGCATTCCGGTACCAAAGCTTGGCAGCCCCATGGTACTCGCAGCTATAATGCGCGCCGGATTATCATTTAAGGAGATTTTCTGGTCCGTTTTTCCAAAAACCAGAAAAATCGGCGATGTTTCAAAATCAAGAAAATCCAATGTTGTAGGCACATCAACAACATCTACCAAGCCAACATCGTAGGTTTTATCAAGCAGGCCCTCAACAATGGCTGGCACCACAATTGTTGTGATGCTCAGGGACGGTTGATAAGCACGGTTGTGCCAAAGCGGGATAAGCCCGGCCAGCAGGGAGGCCAAAGCACTTTTACTGCTCGATGGAATCATTGCTGCAAACTTAATGTCTTTTACCGCTCGGGAATATCCAAGACTAAGGTTCCGTCTCAGACGATCAAAAAGAAGCGCCGTAGTCTGGCATATGTCCTTGAGTGGCCGCGCAGCAGCAGTCAGTTGTATGCCTGTATGCGTTCTCTCAAAAAGCTGAAAGCCCAGAACAGACTCAAACTTGCCAATCTGGCGTGAGAGTGCTGGCTGTGTAACCGCAAGCCCTTTTGCCGCAGCGGAAATACTGCCCACATCACACACACGCAGGAAGTAAGAGATCATTCTAAACGTTATGCCCGACTGCCTTATTGTCTGCAGGTCCTGTTGGCATAACTCTGCGCCTTCCTCTCTATCCGCGGAAGAGATAAGGCTGAGGCAGGACTGAAGAAAAAGCACTGACGTGCGGTGAAAACTTTCGCCATATGCCGTGGTTGTGGCCACAGCCTCTCGGCCATGGGCATTCCGCAGCAACAAGGGAACCCCAGCGCTCTGCTCAAGCGCATAAACGGCATGATTTATGGTTGTTGAGCTGACGCTCAACTCCGCAGCCGCATCATGCACGGAATGATTGCGAACGAGGCTTACAAAATAGATCAGGGTCGACACTTCCATACCTGCCTCGGTTCCAGCGACGTACTTACGTATGAGAGATGGCGGTTGCGGTGGAACACCGCCATACACGCGCAATATCACAATTTTAAGTGCCATTTATTTAACAACACTTTTACGCTCGCTCATTAAAGCAAATTACGTTTTTCTTTGATAATAAAAAACCAAGAAAAGCATACCCCATGCCTGATAAAGCATGACCGACATACCGCAGCACGGGGCGCGTAAAGGCTACACATAATAATCATACCGAATGGGGAGCATAATAGTCCGCGCCACCGCAGCAACCGTTCGACGGAACGCACTGCGCACATGACGCGAACAAACAAATGGCAACCCCATAGATGGCCTTGTCCAGCCTATAACCCGCAGACGATCAGCCATTATGGGGTCTGCCCGGCGGAACAAGGCCCATGTCCGGCAATCAATTGCGGCAATGTCCGCACTACCGTTAGCAACATGCATGATGGAGGCAAGGTGGCTCCCCGTTACGGTTGTTCTGGAGCAGACATCCAGAGAGGCCCCCAATTCCTGCAAATCACGGACAACAGACAGATAACCGGACTGCGACACGCGATCGTTAAACACAAAGCGCTGCCCGGTCATGGCCCGAACACTATTGAAAGAAGACGTTGGCAAGGCATCCCATGCGTTATGATGCCCACGTAGCACCACGAGTGCACTGCGATAAAAATACCCCTGCCCGCCCGTCAGTCCATCGTAGCTGTTCTGCGCAACAACATGCACAAGTTCGTCCAATCCATGTTGTAATGGTCCCCAGCATGTTTCCCCAAACAACAAGGCCGGGTGCCGCCACAGAACCGAAAGATCCAATTCATCCGGGGGTAAAGATGCAGGATCTGGCGCAATCAGACGCCCTGCGGCATCCCGTATTCCCCCCGGCACGGGCGGAAGATCGGCATTGCGACGGACAAGTACATCTGGTGCGGGCACGCCGTTTTGGCGCAAAGCATCGCGCAACTGAATCCATGTTGCATCCAGCGCACTATGCTCCCGGGTCTGGTCATACATCGTCATGCTGGCAACAAATTTCATGACTGGTGTTTTTCCCCTGACGTTTGTTGCGCAGGGTGCAGCAGCGGTTCCTTGGCGTGCAGCAGATACTGCCGCAGAATTGCGCGATACCCCTTAAAAACGTACCCATGGTTCAAAATCAGCCACGCAGTCCGGTCTGCATAATATAATTTGCGCATCCGAAACCACGGCTGGCCAGGGTAACGATGATGAACACTATGCAGGTTATTAAAAAGGAATAGAAAAGAAAGCAGCGAACCCTCTACAATAATGGTTCTTCCTCCCGTTGCGTCATGCCACCGATGCTCACAAAAGGAGCGCATGCCAATAAGAGATGTCCCAATGTATGCAGGGCCAAGAGCGTAAAGCCAGAATGACATATGGAAGCCACGCGTCACAATGATCGCAACGATCAGAATTGACACAGCGTGAATCACCCATGCCAGCGCCACCCCCCGTGTACGCGCAGCAATACGGCGCATATCCGTGATAAAAAATCGTACACTCCCCAACAACGGCCCCAGCAGCAGACGTCCCAAAAGAGTCTGGTTTATGCTGAGCAAAAACCGATAGACATGTCCCAGCTTTGCCCAGTCATTTCCGTCCCAATAATAACTTTCAGGGTCAGCATGAGGGTCTGTCAGGCGTTCATCCTCATGATGCTGCAAATGGGTCTCGCGGTAACGCCGGTAAGGGTAAGCCAGCCCCAGCGGCAACGCGAGCAGCAACTCATTGCATAGAGCAGATGGCGTTGGATGTGTATGAATGGCCTCATGCTGCAAAGAGGAATGGAATGCTACAACAATCGCCAACCCGGCCAATGCAGCCCATGGGGCTACGGGGTAAAGCCAATACCCCAAGGACCACCAACTGCTGTAACAGAACACAATGGCAATCCATGTGGGCCATTCTGGCAAGGATGCCCGGATAAAAGCCTGCCAGCCTTGATTATACATTTTTTTATGTGTGTTTATTTTGCTCTCCATAAAACACACAATCTTACGCAAAAAATATCTTTTCAATAAGAATTATGTAAAATATGTTTACAAATGTCACGTTATGTACGATTTGAACTGGTTAAATAGACATGGATAAACGTCTGATATCCGTCACCTTCCTGCAGCGCGTGCTTTCCCTTATTCAGGCGTCCGGCAAAAGCCGCTCGGCATTTGCAGAAGGTATTGGCATTGACCGCTCAGCACTGAGCCAGTTACTTACAGTAGATGCCGTCCGCCTGCCACGCGCTGACACGCTCGCACGCATTGCGTTGCAGTATGGCGTTTCGGTTGACTGGTTGCTGGGAATTGCACAGACAGCAGTTTCAAGCCACTCCAGCCTTACAGAAATGGCCGAGAATTCAGAATATTATAATATTCCACTGCTGACACAATGGCATGATGAAGCGCGTGAGTTAAAAATACGTTATATACCACATCATTTACCCGACATCCTTTGCCTTCAGGATGTCGTTGCGTGGGAACTAGGAGCGCGCCATTACGATCAGACGACAATCCGGAGCATTACCAATAACCTTGGTTATAACCGCAGAACAAGCTCCGATATGGAGATATGCCTGCCAACTCAGGCCATTATCAGCCTGAGCGAAGGTACATTCCCGTGGAATGGATTATCACTGGCCATGCGGCGGGCCCAGATCGAACATATGATAACATGCGTGGCAGAACTCTACCCCTCACTACGCATATTTCTGTTTGACGAACGCCTCTACCATTCTGTTCCATACACAATCTTTGGTAGCCTGCGCGCTGCAATTTATGCAGGCAGCCAGTATATTGTCTTCAATGATCAGGACACTGTTTTGCAAATGCAGACCCATTTTGATGGGTTGATCCGCAAATCTTCCGTTCAGCCGAATGAAATATCCAACTGGCTGCAACAGGTTCTTTCCGCCATGCCAAGCTTATAGACCCGCCCGAACCTCCAGTTCAGGCTGCTTTTTTACACATAGTTATCGTTTTTAAACTCCTGTAATCCGTAAGGTGTACATGTTCATCATAACAGGTAAAACCGCACAAAAAAAATACGTATGGACACGGCACATTGTCCTGTTTTTTCTGATTATAGCAGGATGCGTCAGCTACATGGACAGAACAGCTCTGGCCATAGTCAATACTGACATAGCAAAGGAGTTTGGGCTTTCCTACACATCTTTGGGGCTTGTTTTATCATCCTTTGCGACCATTTACATGATCTGTCAGATCCCTGCGGGACTAGCGGCCGACCGCATAAAGGCCCGTCCTCTGCTGACTGGCTGCCTGGTGGTCTGGGGCTTGGCGCAACTTCTTACAGCCTGGGCGAGCAATGCTGGCACTCTGGTCGGAGCACGCTGCCTTCTGGCGTTAGGTGAGGCACCACTGTTTCTGGTTGGGACCAAAATCATAACTGCTTGGTACAATAGTGCAGAACGCGCTGTTCCGATCGGCCTGTTCAATGCCTCTTCTTCTCTGGGGCAGGTGCTGGCCCCAGCGCTGCTCGGTCTTATTGCGGACCAGTTTGGCTGGCGCTCCATGTTTTGTAATCTGGGCGCGCTTTGCATCCTTCTTGGTCTGATGTGGGGTATCTTTTACCAAAAGTCCCCCACGCCAGAACATGAGCTCGTCGCCAAGCCCAAACAAACCGCCAGACAGGAACTGACCTTTCTTCTTGCTCAGCGTGTTAGTTGGGTGCTGGCTATTGGTTGTGCCAGTATTATTTACCTGCAATGGCTTTATTCCGCATGGTTGCCGACATACTTCCAGACTGTCCGGCACCTGAATGCCGCACAGGCAGGTTGGCTTTCTTCCATTCCGCAGCTAGCGGGATTTTTGGGCAGCCTCAGTGGCGGTGTTATTATCAAATTCCTTGGAAAAACTAGTTATACACCCTCGCGCGCCTGCTATCAGCCGCTCATTATAGGCCTTCTTATTGCCGCCGTGGCAACTACCATCGTACCATTATGCCCCACAACATTGCTGTCTTTGGTCAGTATGGCAATAGCCCTGTTCGCCACTGGCATTGCCATGACGGGAAGCTGGACACTCGGAACAATTGTTGTTGCCGAAGAATCAATTGCCACCATGGAAGCCATCCAGAATGTCGGCGGATCACTCGGTGGGACACTGTCGCCTTTACTGACAGGTTTTATCATCCAGCATACCGGATCATTCACACTCGCCATGGAAGCTGGAAGCATGATCACTTTTTTCTGCATCAGTATTTATATGATCGAGAGATCAAGGTTTATAAATTAACTACTATATTTTTGGAAAAATATATTAATAAAATTAAGTATCTTGAAATTTTCTTTGATTTTCCAATACTGAAATGAAAAACTGACATCAACCTGGATGGCTCTAAAAACACCTTGGCTCTGAACTGTCGACTGTGATTCGATTCTTGCTGTGAGAATGCAGGCTGGGCGACTAGAGCGCGTCCACTTTATTCTGGTTCATACTCCGCGGCGATGAAGAAGTTGGTGCATTCGTCAGGGGAGAAAGCATCTAGGACTGATCCGGCGGCGTCCCCAGGGCTGCGACGGTTCTTGCTGTCTTGGCTCGCAGGAGAGCCTTGAGCTTGGCGAACGCCATTTCGATATGAGACTCTCCAGGCATGATTTTGTTGAGGCATGAGGTGAATTGCCCCGGGTTTTGTGGAGACAGCAAGACCCGTGAGGTAAGAGATATTCATGAATTACAAATCGAAGAGTTTTCGGCCTGAATTTCGTGACCGTGCAGCCCATATGGTTCTGGAGGAAGAGAAGAACCATCCTTCGCAGTGCTCAGCGGTGATGATGATCGCTCCAAAGCTGGATATTCACCCTGATACGCTGTCAAAATGGACTCGTTTATATGAACGGGCCAATGCGCCTGCAGTGAGTGACCTCCCTGATCTGGAGAAGATCAGACCACTAGAGCGAGAAAACCGCGAACTGCGGCAGGTCAATGAAATCCTGCGTAAGGCATCGGCATATTTTGCGGAAGGAGAACTCGACCGCCGGTTCATGCCATGACGCGCTTTATTGATGAGCAGCGGCACACATATGGTGTCGGGTCAATCGGCAGAGTTCTGCCGATTGCGCCATCTGTCTACTATGCTTCCGTGGCCAGACAGAAAAAACCCTTGTATGCGCAGCCAGAAAGACAAAGGACTGTGTGATGAAATCCGTAGAGTATGGAAAGATAATTTTTGTGTTTATGGAGCGCGTAAGGTCTGGCATCGGCTCAGACGCGAAGGCAGGAATGTCGCCCGCTGCACGGTAGAGGGGCTGATGCGCCAGATGGGACTGAAAGGTATCATTCGTGGCAAGGGGGGGTAGAACCACACGGCCAGATCCGCAACGCCCTTGCCCACAGGATCTGGTGCAGCGCCAGTTCCATGCCCCGGTTCCCAACAGGCTGTGGGTTTCGGATTTCACTTACGTTTCCACATGGCAGGGCTTTGTGTCTGTGGGCTTCATCATTGATGTGTTCGCCCGCGTGATTGTGGGCTGGGGCGTCTCATCAACTGCCCATACCGACTTCGTAATTTGTAGAATCTTATTCGACATCCAAAATGGATTTGCAGATATCTTTTGCCTCAAGGGCAACATGAGCATTGCGGCTGACCAGCGCCTTGACAATACACCCGTCAATGATAGTGGTCAGCATTGACGCAATGCGACCGGGTCCCGCAAACCCCGCCTCTTCACACAGGTAGGTCAGATAGGTGTCCATCTCCTGTTTGTGGATTTTAAAAATGCGTGTGATCTCAACAGACTGATCATCAAACTCTATGGCGGCCTTCATGACTAGGCAGCCAAAATAGTCTTTCCGTTCAAACCAGACGAACAGCGCATCAAAAATGAACAGCAACCGCCCATAACGTGGATCTGGCACATGCGCGTTGACCGAGGCAAAAAACCATTCCCGCCACTGCTCGGCCTCCTTTTCGAGTGCTGCGGAGACCAGTCCGTCTTTGGTGGCAAAGCGGTTGTATAATGTCATTTTTGAAACGCCGGCACGCGAAATGATTTTCTCTATCCCGGTGTTTCGGATGCCATTGCGGCAGAACAGCCAGATGGCGGCTGTAATCAGCGCCTCCCCTGCGTCCCTGACCACTTCGTCTGGGTTGGCATCCGGTGCGTAGGTCGGGTGGAGTATGTGGGCAGGTTCGCTCATGGCGGTCTTTTACCATAAAGTTATTTTGTTGACGAGGTAGACAGACCGGTATACCCATAAATAACGATTCTGAATGATATTACCACACGATATAGTTGTTTATGGAGTTCCCTTTATGTCTGATGCCGCTACTGTTACCACTTACCTCCGCCCGATCGACCGGGATGGTCTTCTCAAATTTGCTGAAAAGGGCAAGGCAAACCCTCATAGCCATGGCACCAACAAAGTGCATACCATCACCGATGGTCAGTACCGGACCCTGAACTACGTGGAAGGGCACACCCCTGTTGTTGTGGATGAACCCCTCCACCTGTTCGGGCAGAACACAGCTCCCGCACCGGGCGAAATTGTGCTGTCCGCTCTTGGGGGGTGCCTTGCCGTGGGCATTACCGCCGTGGCCACCTACCGGCAGGTCAGGCTGAGCAAACTGGAACTCTGGCTGGAAGGGGATATCGGTAATACTGCCGCGTGGGGGGCTGGTGGCGCCGAGCGCCAGCCGCAGGACATGGGGTTCAAGCAGGTGCGGGTCCGCGTTAACGTGGAGGGGGACGCCCCGCGCGAGGTGCTGAACCAGATTGTGGAACACGCCAATTATTTCTCACCGGTTGCCAATACCTTGCGCAATCCCGTGCCCCTGACTGTCACCCTGACGGACTGATTGCATCATGCTGCCACACCCCTCCCATCCGGTATCCGACCGCCAGCCAGAAGCCGCGTCCACGACCGGGAATACCGGTTGCGAGGGTTTGTCGGGCAGGATCGAACAGATTGCCCAGACCCGTCTGGGCAGCCTTGCCAGCACCATAGATCAAGACGGTTATTACCCGCTGGACGTGCTGGAAGAACTGGCGCAGGCGGGGCTGTTTGCCCCCCTTGCCAACAGGGACACCCCCGATCTGGTGCAGGCCGTGCGCGGGATTGCTGCGGTTTCGCGCTGGTGCGGCTCTACCGGTTTTCTGGTCTGGTGCCACATGGCGTGCGCCCTCTATCTGGCCGCAGCCCCAGATGCCAGCCTGAATACGGACCTGCTGGCCCAACACCTCAAGGGCGCTCGTTTTGGTGGCACTGCACTGTCCAACCCCATCAAGGCGCAGGCCGGAATAGAAAAAATGGCCTTGCACGCAACCCGTGTTGCTGGGGGGTATCTGGTCGATGGCACCTTGCCATGGGTCAGCCATATTGCACCCGGCCAGTATTGCGGCGCAGTTGCCAGTCTGGGGGATGCCCGGACGGAGCAGGTGCTGTTCCTGCTCCGGCTGGACAGGCCGGAACTCCTGTTCAAATGCCCGCATTTTTCAGGCATGGAGGGCACCAGCACCTGGGGCATACGCCTACAGGCCCATTTTGTACCCGAGCAGGATGTTATTGCCGCCCCCGCAGCACCACTGTTGCAAAAAATCAAAGCCCCGTTCCTGCTTTTGCAATGCGGCATGGCGGCTGGCATCATTCAGGGGGCCATTGACAGTATGCACGAGGTCGAAGGCGTGCTGGGCCACGTCAACCAGTACCTGCACGACCGCCCCGACACACTGGCCGCTGAGCTGAAAACCCTTGAAGAGCGCGTTATACTTCTGGCCCGCACCCCGCCCCCGCAGGAGCGGGACTACCTGCTGGACCTTCTGGACATACGCGCCCACGGGGCGGAACTGGCCCTGCGTGCAACCCAGTCCGCACTGCTACATCAGGGCGCGCGCGGCTACCTGAGCAGCGCCGCACCGCAAAGGCGGGTGCGCGAAGCCCAGTTTGTGGCCATTGTCACGCCCGCCATCAAACACCTGCGCTATGAAATGGCCCGTCTTGCCCAAGAGGAGGTGCCCGTATGAACGCATCTGCTCCCTACACCTCCGTAACACTCTATATCTGCAAGGTTTGCGGCTGGATCTATGATGAAAGCAAAGGTGACCCCGATAGCGGCCTACCGCCAGGCACACGCTTTGAAGATATTCCTGATGACTGGTACTGCCCCCTGTGCGGGGTGGGTAAGGCGGATTTTGAACCCCTGCCCTCCCCCACCTCTACCGTAATCCCGCCGAGACAGACCCTCAGGCCCGCCAGCATAAACCATGCTGGTGGGGCACGCTCTGGTATTGTTATTGTCGGCGGAGGCACGGCCGGCTGGAGTGTGGTCCGCAGGCTGCGCGCGCTGGACCCGCAGGTGCCCATTTCGCTGGTTGCGGCCTGCATGGCGGATGTTTACGCCAAACCCGAGTTATCCCTTGCACTCTCCCGCAGGCTGGAAGCCACAGATCTGCGACAGGAGAGCGGGCAGGACGCAGCGCAACGCCTGCATATCCATCTGCTGCCACAAACCGTTGCCGTGGGCATAGACCCGCAGGCGCAACGGCTGCGCACCACACGCGGCACCCTGCCCTACGACACACTGATTCTGGCGCAGGGCGCACGACCTGTTGAACTGCCCGCCTTCCCCGCTTCTCTGGTCTGGCGGATCAACACGCTGGCCGCATGGGCAGCCCTGCGGACGCGGATCGGACAGGACACACGCAGGATTATTCTTGCAGGGGCCGGGCTTGTCGGGTGTGAACTGGCCGAAGATGCCGCACGGGCAGGCCACCATGTAACCTTGGTGCATCAGGGTCCATACCCGCTTGGCTCCCTGCTGCCTGCCCAGGCCGGGGCAAGGCTGCAACAGCAGTTGCGCACCTGCGGCGTAACTCTTGTGCCCAATGCCACAGTATCCGCCGTTACACGGGCGGAGCAGGGTGTTGCCGTCCAGCTTGACGCAGGACAGACGTTGACCGCCGACTGCGTGATTGCCGCCATTGGCCTGCAAACCGACCTCAGACTGGCGCATATGGCCGGGTTACAGACGGATTGCGGCATTACCGTGGACCCGCACACGCTGCAAACCAGCAATCCCGCCATTTACGCCCTTGGCGACTGCATCAGTTTGGACGGGCAACCCTGCCGCTATATTGGCCCCATTGCCGCACAGGCCGAGGCCATTGCCCATGCTGTTCTGGGCCTGCCCCACGGAGGCTACCAGCACAGCCCACTCGCCATAAGCCTGAAAAACCGCAGCCTGCCGCTGGAACTACGCGGCCAGCCCGACCCTGCTGCGATCTGGCACACCATACACAACACACCGGAACAGCTGGTCATGCAGCAACGCCGCGGCACCACCGTTACGGCAACTCTGGAGGTCTGATGATATGATAAGACATTTTCTTTCGGGCTTACACATGCCCCGCACCTCCACACTGACATGCCATACGGCGACCCCGGCCACATTCTGCCCGTGCGGCGGCACGCATGGCCTGTCCCTGTCACGCAGGGGGCTGCTGGGCGGCTCCCTTGCCGCAGCGCTGACTGGCGCCGTAGGCCCTGCTTTTGCTACCACTCCCTCTGACGCGCCTTCTGGCGTAGCCACAGGCACGCCCGAAAAAACAGCTCTCAAAATCGGCTTTGTTCCAATCAGTTGTGCAGCCCCACTGGTTATGGCGCACGCCAAAGGGTTTTTCCATAATGAGGGGCTTACGGTAGAGCTGCAAAAAACCGCCGGATGGGCCCTTATCCGGGACAATCTGCTCAACGGTAATTTTGACGCCTCCCACCTGCTCTCCCCCATGCCGCTAGCACTCTCTCTGGGGGCGGGACATGCACCCACGCCAGTGCGGGCCGTGACCATGCAGAACACCAACGGGCAGGCCATCGTACTTGCTCTCAAGCACCAGAACCGACGGGACCCACGGAACTGGAAAGGTATGACATTTGCCATTCCTTTTGAATTTTCCATGCATAATTTTCTGCTCCGGGCCTATCTGGCGCATTATGGCCTGAACCCCGACCAGGACGTAACCATGCGCGTAACCGCACCACCAGAAATGGTCGCCAACCTGAAGGCCGGTAATATTGACGGCTTTATAGGCCCCGACCCCTTCAACCAGCGCGCGGTTACCGAACAGGCGGGGTTCCTGCACATCCTTAGCTCCCAGATCTGGGACGGGCACCCATGCTGCGCTCTGGGCATGACGGAAAACTTTATCCACACGCACCCCAACACCTATAGTGCTGTGCAACGCGCCATGATCCGGGCTGCGGCCTATATGCAGCAGACCGAAAACCGGCAGGAAGCCGCGACCATTCTGGCCAGAGCCGAATACCTTAACCAACCCGAGATTGTTATCCGTCAGGGCCTGACCGGCCATTATGCCGATGGGCTAGGAGCCGTGCGCAATGTCCCCTCACGTCTGGGGTTCAACCCCTTTCCCTATTATTCGCCCGCCCTATGGATGATCGCGCAGATGAAACGCTGGGGCTACCTCAACAGCCCTGTAGATGCGCGGAAGGTGGCAGAGGAGGTGTTCATGCTCAAGGATGTGCGCAGGCATGCCGCAGCACTGGCCCTGCCGGACCTGACCCCACCTTACGCCAGCGATTACCCACCCATTCAGGTTCTGGGCACAGCGTTTGACCCGGCCGCAACCTTTGCAGAAAACAGGACAAGGTAATGGGCAGCAGACAGGAAAAACTCAAAGCCTATCTGCTCAGTTTCGCACTGGTTGGAGGCGTGCTGCTGGCATGGCAGGCACTCACCCTACCTGCCACACCCCCGGCAGAAGTCGTACACGCCGATAATGCGGAATACGCGCAACTCATGGGCACGGTATCCGCCGCCCCTGTCAGCCACGGTTTTCCCTCCCCCAGCCAGTTTGGCCACGATGCGTGGCAGCAGCTCCGCGCACCGTTCCATAACAGCGGCCCCAATGACCGGGGGATTGGCTGGCAACTGGGCGCATCGCTGCTGCGGGTCTTTATTGGGTACGGACTGGCCGTGGCTGTGGCCGTGCCGCTGGGCCTCCTTATGGGACAGATACCCCTGCTGGCGCGAGGACTTAACCCGTTTATTCAGGTTCTGCGCCCGATCTCGCCACTGGCATGGATGCCCATAGCCCTTTACACGATACAGAATGCCGAAGGGTGCGGTATTTTTGTCATCTTTATCTGCGCGCTCTGGCCTGTTCTGCTCAACACCTCCTTCGGGGTTGCCAGAGTGCGCCGGGAATGGCTGGACGTTGCCAGCACGCTGGAACTGGGCTGGGTGCAGCGCATGTGGCGGGTTATCCTGCCCGCAGCAGCGCCTACCATTGTCACAGGGATGCGGGTCGGGCTGGGCATTGCCTGGCTGGCCATTGTTGCCGCCGAAATGTTGGTGGGCAGTTCCGGTATTGGCTATTTTGTCTGGAACCAGTGGAACAATCTGTCCATTTCCAATGTTATTCTGGCTGTGCTGCTGATCGGGATCACGGGCATGATTCTGGATACCGCATTCAGCGCCCTCCAGCAGAGTGTTGGCTATGCGGAATAAAACAACGCCGCTCATGGATGTGCAGCATTTGGAAAAACGCTATGCCGCCAGTACCCCTGCCATTTTTTCCGATATTTCCTTCTCCATCAAGCGGGGGGAATTTGTCTGCATGATCGGTCATTCAGGATGCGGCAAAAGCACCATCCTGAATATTCTGGCAGGGCTTGAGCGCCCGACAACCGGCCATGTCAGCATGAACGGGCACCACGTCACACGGCCCGGACTGGAGCGGGGTGTTGTTTTTCAGGGCCACGCACTCATGCCCTGGCTCACCGTTGCGCAGAATGTCGCACTGGCGGTACGGGCGCGCTCTCCCGGTATGAACAAGGCGGATGTGCATCAGCAAGTGCTGCATTACCTCAACATGGTCAACCTGTATGATGCACAGCACAAGCGCCCGTCCGAACTTTCTGGCGGGATGCGGCAGCGTGTGGGCATAGCCCGCGCCTTTTCCACCACACCGGATATGCTCCTGATGGACGAGCCTTTTGGCGCGCTGGATGCCCTGACCCGCGGCGTCATTCAGGATGAGCTGCTCCGGATCTGTGCAAAAATGGGCCAGACTGTGTTCATGATCACACATGACGTGGACGAGGCCATTCTGCTTGCAGACCGGCTGATCCTCATGAGCAACGGCCCACAGGCCCGTATTGCGGAAATTGTGGAGAACCCCCTCCCCCGCAACCGGGTCCGGACATCCATCCACCACCTGTCGGGCTTTTATGACCTTCGCAACCATCTGGTGGATTTTCTGGTGCACCGTTCGGCAGGCACACGGCAAGCCAGCCATTAAAACAAGGGAATAGATCCATGTACGCATCACGCGCAGATGTTACACGCGCACTCGTGACAGCCCGGGTGGAAAAAGATGTGAGCTGGGCAAAAATTGCCGCCGTTGTCGGTCGCAGCAAGGAATGGACCACAGCCGCCTGTCTGGGCCAGATGGCTTTTGAACCGCACGAGGCACAGGCCCTTATTGCCCTGCTCGGGCTACAGGCCGGTGCACAGCCATGGCTGTGTAGCATCCCCTCCAAAGGCACTTTGGAGGGCGGCGCACCATCCGATCCACTCATCTATCGGTGGTACGAAATTGTCAGCGTTTATGGTCCGGCCATAAAGGAACTCATCCATGAGGAGTTCGGGGACGGTATTATGAGCGCCATCGATTTTCGTATGCATATCGAGCGTGAGCCGGACCCGGCGGGTGACAGGGTCAATGTCCGGATTTCGGGCAAGTTCTTGCCGTACAAACCATTTTGAATAATCTCCCCATAGGGGAGCCGCGCATCCTTTAACTGCGCGACTGCACAAAAAGGCGTCTACCCGTTGCAATATGTTAAATTTTTTCAGACATATTGGAGCGGGTAGACGGTCCCCCCATGCCTTGCGCGCAATCGGCACAGCACATCAGATTGTGGAGACTGAGCTATCGGCTATGTCAGCCCAGACGTTAGGCGCCGTATTGCTGCAATCAAGAAGCACCTCACACGGCCTGGCACCATCACTGACAGCGGCATCCGTCGTCTTCCATTTGCGGATTAACCGAAACTTTGTTCGGTGGAAACATGCGATTTATAGCCAAAGAAGGGGATGGCGATATCCGTAGACGGGATCGTCCCGTCATCCTGACGCTTTGCCTTCGTGAACTTCAGCGTCCATCGTGCATAACGATCTTTACAGGACAGCTGTGAGAGCTTGTCCTGCCAGTCCTGTGGGATCCGTCCTTCACACAGATCGGCCTTCTACACATTGGTATTGCGCTGCCTACGAGCCGCCACCAGTCTGGCATCCAGAATCTGGCCTGACATCGGCATGTAACCAGCGTTCCGCACGGTGGCATTAAAGTAATCAAACAGCGTTTCAATGGCACCCGCCTGGGTCAGGCGTTCGCGAAACAGCCAGACTGTTTTGGCATACTGCTCGTGGTCCGACAGCCCCAGAACAAGAACACGTATGAAGGACAGGCGGTCGTTGATCAGGTATTCCCTCCGCTCGTCAGACAAATTGTTCAGCGTCTGGATGACCAGAATTTTGAACATCAGCACTGGGTCAAACGGGAACGGCCGCATTTACCTCCGTCTGCATCGGCGACTGCCTTGTTCAGTTGCGGAAAGAATACCTCAAAATCCACAGCCCGAGAAAACGCTTCAAGTTGGTCACCGAGCCGCTCAACCGAGCAAGCTCCTCTTCAACATCAAAGAAACCAGACTGGATCATGAGCCACTCCTACAGTTATCACACAAGAGATGGAATCAGAGAGAGGCCCAAAACCAGAGGGCTTTTCGAACCCTCCACCTCATTGGCGCAAAAAATTGACGCGACAAAAAGATCACACACTCTCTCGTTTGATATACACGACAGAAATGGTGTCTTGTATAAAATATATTTATTAATGACTATATATATAACACACTGCGAATCATGGTGGAATATGTTCAGATCCGTTTGCTCAGCTCGTTATCAACTGTTTCAAATTATCTTACTCGGAAGCACTTTTATTCCTTCCTGCGGAGCATTTGCTCAAACCACATCTCCATCGATTGAATCGAAAGCTTTACCTAATCAAAAAAAAGAAAGTAGTCGAACTAAAACCCTCTCTTCTTCTAAGACTCAAAAATCATTCACGACAAAGCGGGAGGAAGCCGTGACCGTCGAAGGCGGACGCATTGTCGCCCACGGAGCGAACAACGCAGTGACGCGCCAGGTCATGGACCGATTCATTCAGGGCACAAATCCGATGCAGATTCTGGCCGCGACAACGCCGGGAGCATATTTTGCATCCAGCGACGCTTTCGGCCTAGATACACCGTCCAATACTCTGTTTTTGCGCGGATTTAATCAGACTCAAATCGGAGCGACTTTAGACGGCATGCCGCTAGGCGAGCAGAGCGTCATGAACATTTTAGGCATCGCTATCACGCAGGCTGTTGTCCAAGATGATGTCGCAGGAATGACTGTTTCGCAAGGGGCTGGCGCGCTTGATGCATTTTCCACCCAAGCTCTTGGGGGGGCGATATCTTATGTAACTTCCAATCCGAAGGATCAAGCCGGTGGCAAGGTCAGTCAGGCTTTTGGAAGTTATGCCGCATTTCGAACCTATGCCCGTGTTGATAGCGGCATTTTGAATTCAACAGGAACAAAATTTTACGCCTCGTTTGCACGGACGGATTCTAATCTGTGGAAAGGTCAAGGTTATCAGAACGAACTTCAGGCTGATACTAAGCTAGTACAACCGATAGGCGACCGAGGTAAAATCACAGCTTTCTTTTCCTATGGAAACTTCGCTCAGGGGAACTATCTTTCACTAACCAAAAATATGTGGAAAAAAATGGGTAGAAACACGACCTACCTGAAGCCAGACTATGAAAAAGCTAAACTATGGTCCTATTACTCGCAATATACCAACACAGTTCCTCCCGGCTATGAAGGTGTCCTTTCAAATGACGAAATCGGAGACTATGCTTGGGATGGTTCCCAAATTCAGCGTACCTATATCTCTTCAGTTAATGGACATTTCGATCTATCCAATCATATTACATCTGATACCGTTGCATTTAGTAACGTTATGAGCGCTCGTTATGGCGGCACCAATAATTATGTGACATCACCAAGCGGGGGTCCTGTTTCATTAAATCCAGACGGGACAGTCTTGGGAGTGCCTATGGCCTTGTCGATGGCGTCTTCGAACGGAAGAAGGATCGGATTCACGCAAAAATTTGGTATTGAAGCTCCTTACGGTAATCATATCACTTTCGGGACTTGGTACGAAAACAACCGATATATCTACGACGCGCGGCTTTATGAAGATGGCGTAAACGAAGCCCATAACTGGCTTTCGGATTTCAAATCATACCAAGCACATACATGGTTTAATGATGCTTTCAATACCAATACTTTTCAATTTTTTCTTCAGGATCACTGGACTATTATACCTGGCATGACATTGCTAGGCGGTTTTAAATCCATGATACAGGCGACTCATGGCGGGACCAAAAACGACTACACTCAGCGTCTAATTGCCGACGGCTGGAACGCCTATTACCGTCATGCGGCAAATGGAAGTTTGACAGCGTCTAATGCATTTTTGCCGCATTTGGCATTCGATTGGCATTTCTCCAAGAACCACGAAATATACTGGGATATTGCTGAAAATATGCGCGCCTATGATTATGCTTATCAGAGCTTCGGAGGACAAGCATGGGGTGGTTTAGGCAACGCAACACCCGGACAGACGGCACAAAACGTATTCGATGCCAATAAATCCAGACTAAAACCGGAACGGACCTGGAATTACGTTGTCGGTTACCGGTATGAGCAAAAATATATCTCTGCTAGTGTGGATTTTTATCATACAGATTATTACAATCGATTGGCGGCAATCACAGAAGGGAGCTCAAATACTGCCCATGGAGCATTCCTAAATGTCGGACGTGAAACGATGAATGGCGCAGATTTCCAGGCAGTTATTCGTCCTCTAGAAAATCTTGAAATAACCAACAGCTTTAGCTGGAACGATGCAGAATACCTCACAAGATCTATAAATTATGGTGGCAATACATATAGTTTACATGGAAAACATCAAACTTATTATCCGAAATTCATGTACAAGGCGAATTTGAACTATCGATACCAGAATGCCACGTTCAATTTTAACGTAAATTACCTTGGGTCTCGGCCCATGACTTATTTGAATGATGAAAAAATTCCACCATACTGGCTTGCAAATATGAATTTCTCCTACGATTTCGGACCAGTTTTAGTGGCTAAAAACCTGCGAGCAACATTTGCCATCACCAATCTGTTTAATGCCAATTACATTGGAGGGGTTTTTGGGGCAGCCTCGGTTTCCGGGGATAATAATGCAAATTTATATGTGGGATCCCCACGTGAGTTCTATGGATCGGTTTCGGCAGAATTCTAAACATGACATATGTATCCCGTCCATTGGATGACAGAAATATCAAAACAGGTAGATATCCTCGCTCCTTGGCACAACTTCTTGTTTTTGAGGCTACAGACCGTTTTGGATTTTACGGTCTGCAGGGCATTCTGCTAATCTATCTGATCCAAGGTCTAAATTTTCCGGAAGCAAGCGCCAATCTGACCATGGCGAGCTTTAACGGACTATCATCGGTAGCAACACTATTTGGCGGGGCGATCGCTGGACGACTGATCAGTGTCCGAAGCACCGTCGCTCTGGGAGCGGCAATGCAGTGCTTTGCCCTGTCTTATTTGGCATGGTCAAAGTCTGGTATAATCACTTTTCTAATTGGTTTAGCATTCGTCGCGATAGCGAACGGTCTTACGCGTCCCAACACCGCCACGCTGGTCAGTGGTCTAATTCTGCCAGGAAAACGCAGTGATGAGCTATTCACTTGGTACGCCTTCGCAGTTAATTTAGGAGCAGGTATCGCTTTTTTTATTGTTCCCTATGTGGCTAAGGGCCAATGGACTGCAGGCTTTGGACTATGTGCGCTATCCGCAGGGATTGGGTTGCTTTCTATCCTGTACCGACCTCTGGTGGCGAAATCAGGTATCACAGCACAAAAAACTCATCATTCCTCTGGCATGGTTTCCGTGCTGCTGAGCGCAACCATTACAGGGATAGCAACCTTGGGAGTTTACGTTCTGTTACAAAAGCCGCTTTACGGTCAGCTAGCATTCTTGGCGGCAAACTTGTTGGTACCACTGCTTGGCATAAGGCTGTGGTTGCGGTGTTCGCCCCTCGAAAGACGACGGTTTGCCATTGCACTGGTTCTGATCGCACAAGCTATGTTCTATATGATCTTCGATGAACAGACGACTTCAAGTTTTGTACTGCTGGCACTCCACGATGTAGGATCAGACTTCCATCTTGGAAAATTTGTGATCTTACGACTATCAGATTCTCAGTTCGTCGCCGTGAATGCGGGCCTTACTATGGCTTTCGCGCCTTTAATCGCACACTTTTATCACTGTTTGGATCGAGCCGGATATCGTGTGCCTCTGCATACAAAGTATCTGATGGGATCCATTTTTATTGTTCTCTCTGTTGGCATCCTATGGTTGCAGCTTGCTTTCCAGACATCCTCCCGGCTTTCTCCGTGGAGCTTGGCGACCAGCTACGCTTTTATCTCGATTGCTGGATTACTAATGAGTAGTCTGGGATTGGCCGTGATAGCCGAATATATTCCTCGGCGGTTCAATAGCATAAGCACTGCAATGTACTATATCTGCACAGGCGTAACGATGTATTATGGAGGCCGATTGTCTAACGCACTAGCACTGCATCGCTTGACAACAAAGTTGTCTACTGCGGAAATGCAATCCATATTCACTATTCTATTCGCTTGGCTTACCGGCATCGCCACTCTTGGCTGCTGTTTGTTCGTGGCTTTGCAACCTCTTCTGAGCCGCTGGGAAAGAAATTTGGATTTTTAACGCTTTAGCAGTTTGTTGAATTGAGCATTTTGGCCCTCAGGACCGGCTCTGTTGCACAATTCCTTGATTGGGCGTGATAAGTGCTTTGATCGTCTATTTTTTACCTGACAGCGTGTGTGAGCGGGGTTCCGAGGACCGTGAACCGATTGAAAATGGCGACACAGACGTGAACTTCGGTGACCTGGCGGTCAAAGTCTCGTGCCATAAGAAACTGGCCGAGCAGTTTAATACAATGCATTTTCGTCTCGACACGACTTCGCCGATGATAACCTCTCCATCGTCTCCAGATGGGACGTCCGAGATGCTCACAACTCCGCGGGGCGTCGTTGCGAGCTATGGCTCCCGGTGAGGTGGGGTTGCATTGCTTTGAGTTTTTTCGTGGTGGAATGATAGTCTTGACGCCATGGGCGACGATGGTTTCATGGCATCGTCTGGTATCGTAAGCACCATCGGCGATGACACTCCCAATGGTGTCGTCTTCAGGGATCTGAGCCAGAAGTCTCGGCAGAACCGGGGCATCACCGACCTCGTTGTTCGTGATCTCGACACCCCGGACTTCCAGTGATCCTTCGTCGATCCCGATATGGAGTTTACGCCAGATACGACGTTTCAAACCGCCATGTTTGCGCCTGCGCCATTCACCCTCTCCTTCGATCTTGATCCCGGTGCAGTCGATCAGGAGATGCAAAGGGCCGTCCGAGCCCCGATACGGAATATAAGACTGTCAGGGATTTCTGCCGACGGCTCAGCCTGCTGAAATCTGGAACAGACCAGTTCAGTCCAGCCAGGCACAGAAGGCTTTCCACAAAACCCGTCGTCTGTCACAGAGCAAAACCAAACAGAACTTTTAAGGTTACGCTTAACCGAGCGCCAGATCCTGATCAGCCTTCAGGACTTGACCAAGTTTGCGGTCAACCTCGCGGCTAAGGATCACGAGCCCCTCAAGAAGCGCGAGATCGTGGCAGCTACAGCTCAGCAACTCCGAGAGCAAAAAACTCTCGATGCGATGAAGGGCAAGCGCATCGAAGACATCGCTGGGCGTATGAGATGTACACATGGGTTTGCTCACGCAACTGACGCAGTCACGACCCGACGACTGGAAAGTGCTCCTTCACATTATCGATGCCGAACTAGCGAG
>NZ_JAERKU010000020.1:0-48097 GCF_018256955.1 Acetobacter persici | reverse complement strand
GCCATTCCCTCAATTAGAACCGGAGGAATGGAAGCATACAGAAGAACTCAAAACCAGGGGGTTTTTCGAACCCTCCAGGTGCCTTAAAAATTAAAAGACCCACGCACATAATAATAGCCGCCCATAAAGCCTGAGGGAGAATAGGTGGCGTAGCGGTAGGAGCCGGTGGGTGCTGCGGCGGCGCGGCTGACCTGTGTAGGGTATTTATCAAACAGGTTATTTGCGCCTACCGTGACATGTGCGCGCTCTGTAATGCCGACATCAAGATTGATGTCCGTATTCCATTGCGGCCGCACTTTGGTCCATGTGGAAGAGGGCTGGGAGGGGCTGACAATAAACGTCACGCTGCCATAACGCTGTTCCTGAATGGTCAGCGTGTAGCGCCCTTTATGCCAGACCAGAGAGAGTGTTTCCCGGTTTTTAGGCGAGGTATGCAGCAGGTCATTCTGGGAGAATTTATTATAATAATCCTGCCCGTAAGCCGCGAGAATAGAAGGCGTTTTGCGATAGCGTGAAATTTGCGTATCCGCGATATTCACGTTTACACCAAACTGAAGGCTGTGCCCCTGTGGCAGATTAAGCAGATATGTTGCATTCACATCGCCCCCATTGGTCACGGTATCTACCGGGTTGGTGTAATATTGCACATACCGCACGCCGGAGATTCCCGCACTTTCAAGCAGACCCTCAATGGATGTGCCACCAAAGTTGGATGTGCTTTCCAGCCGGTCGTTAATGCCAATGCGATAGAGGTTGGCGGTAATGTGGAAATTATCGACGGGTGTTGCGTCAATCCCGACGCTGTAGCTGCGTGAATATTCCCCTTTACGGCCTTCCGCGCCAAGCAGGCGGGCAATCTGGCTGACGGAGGACGCGTAGGCAGACTGATATCCGGGGGTGGAGAAAATAGTGCTGTAATACAGGCCAGCCAGCGTGGGCGGACGGTAGCCGGTATTGATATTTGCACGTAAGGCCCAGCGTTTGTTGAAGTTATAGCGTGTGCCCATGGAGCCGGTAAAAGCCGTTATGGTGTCTGAATAGTTTGTGGCGTGCCCACCCAGAGTCCATTCCCATTTTTTTGTGGCCCACAGGTCCAGATTGACGTGGCCATCAAAAATATCACGGTAATGATTACCCGCAGCGGATGGTGGTGTGCCGGAATAGGCCGACGCACCCGGTGCCGCGGCTTTCCCTGCGTTCGGGCCATCCAGAATGGCAACGCCCCCATCTCCCCAGGATTGTGTGTCTCCCTGAGTCATCTGAAAAGTATCGTGCCGGTATTCCCCGCCCAGTTCCACGCCAAGCGGTTTGGCCAGAATGGAGGAGGGAATGTCGCGGGATATTTTAAAACCTGCTGTCAGATCAGAGGCAATGTTGGTGCCGTTATAGAATTTGGTCTGACTGTTCAGGCCGTAAGTCGGGCTAATGGTGTCATACGCGCCGTAGCGGAGCTGGTCTCGGCCATACAGCACATAGGCATCCCAGTTCCAGCCATACAGATCCCGGCCGCGGATACCACCATTCACCTGAAAATCGTTTTCTTCCGTTGTGAGGTGTGGAGAAAACCCGTTGGGGAAAATGGCGCGTACGTTTGCATCATTATTGGCCGTGCGGAAAAAGCCCGGCGCATCCACATCACGATGACTATAGGTTGTTGTGGTATAAAGAGAAATCTTGTCTGTAACCGGAAGGGAGCCATTGGCGCTGAACAACTCGGACAGAGACCGGCTGATACCCTGAATACGGTTTACATCATTCCCGATTTTTTGCTCGCGTGGGTCCAGAGACCCATCGGGCAGGCTGAAATACTTCTGACTCGTATTTAAACCGGAACGATTTGTTGGTTGCTGATGGGTGATTTGGGTTGCAAGGTCAAGGAAGCCACCGTGGTGCCCAAGTGCAAAATTATAGTCCCCATAACCATCAATCCCGACACCATCTCCAGCATAATAGCCGCTGTCCTGAAGATTGACGGAGCCTTTGCCTGGTGTGGATTTCAAAACGATATTCACGGCGCCGCCAATGGCTTCCTGCCCGTACAGGGCAGTTGCACCGTCCATGATGATTTCCACATGGTCAATCGCGCTGATGGGAATCAGGCTGATATCAGTCGGCTGGGACCCTGTAGCGGGGCCGGTATTGAAGTTGAAGTTTGCCCCCAGATGCCGCCGTTTTCCGTTGACCAGAACAAGCGTTTCATCCGGACCAAGATTTCTTAAAATCATAAGTCTGGCAACGTTATTTGACCCAATCCCGCCAGCGGGGGGGGAGTTGATGGCCGGAGCCATCTGAGCCAGTGCGGCAATCACGTTGGTCTGGCCGGTCGCCATCAGCTCTTTGGCGCTGACAACTTCAACATGCGTGGTGCTATGCCGCCGCGTATTGTTGGAAAGCGCGCCAATGCCGGTGGTTACAGAGCCAGAAACCAGCACAGATTCCGCTTCTGCGGTTTTGGTCTGTGTGGTTGTGCTTGTGGTTGCTGCGTATGCTGATCCCGTCAGATCCAGACTGGCAAGAACACCAAGAGCAAGATTTTTCTTTATCATGGGCTATACCAGAAAAAAGAGGGTGAATCGGATAATGACTTAATTATATGGAAGGATTTAAAAACAGCAACAAAAAATCTACAATTTTCGTGAAAATACATAAACACTAAAAAATATAGTTATTTATTTGATGGAGAAATCTGGTTTCTAGGCTGTTTTTTCAGGCGTTTGTTCGGAAATTGGGCTGAGTAAAAGATAGGTGGCTGCTATCAGGCCGATTGCGACTCCACTCATAACAAACAAAGCAGGAGCCATGGCTTTTCCGCTAATGCTGATTAGCCATGTGACAATCAGTTGTGAGAATCCACCAACAACAAGCACAACCATATTGTTCACAATGGCCAGCATGGTGGTACGGGAAGCTGGTGAGAGGATCTGCGTGATCAGTGTGCAGTAGGAGCCAAGAAACATCCCGCTGACAAAAGAAAGACTGATTTGCATAATAATCAGGCGCGTGATGGAGGGGGACGCGACAAGCCACGCGTAAAGTGGCCATAAAATAACAAGATAGGTTGCAAGGCTTACGAAAATAATGAGTTTTTTATTGATAAAATCAGAGAGGTAACCGCTGAATGGCACGACGAGCAGCATGGAGGCCGCAGCCGACATCTGCACAAGATACGATCCTGTGAGAGAAAGATGCAGGATTTTTGTCGCGTAGGTCACGACATATCCATAAATAATATAGAAAGAAACGGTGCTGGCTGTCACCAGACCCATCCCTGTCAGAATTTCACGCCACTGAGCCGTCAGGCTCTGCATCATGCCTAAATTTTTGACGGCTTTCCGTTTTCCTGCTGCTGCGCCAGACATTTTAAGGCGAATTGTCAGGATAAGGGGAATAATAAAAAGACCGAAAGCAAAAGGCAGACGCCACGCCCAGGCATGGACCTGTTCTGGTGTGCACCATGTTGTCATCAGATACCCAACGCTGCCGCCGAGAACCTGCGCGATAATCTGCCCGGTGATCTGCCATGAGCCAAAAAAGCCCCGGCGGCCGGGAGGCGCGATTTCAACAAGAAATGTCGTCGATGTCGCAAATTCGCCGCCGACGGAAAATCCCTGTAACAGCCGAGCAATGGCGATCATGATCGCACCCGTGACTCCGGCCTGTTCATAGGTGGGGGCGCAGGTAATAAGTGCGACGGCGACTGCCATGAGCCCCATCCCAAGTGTCATTGCTTCCTGCCTGCTGTGGCGGTCAGCATATAAACCAAGGCAGATGCCGCCCAAGGGCCGGGTAAAAAACCCGACACCAAACAGGGCGGTTGACATAAGAATAGCCGAAACACTCCCGGCGGATTTTGGAAAGAACAGCGTGCTGATAATCGGGATCATGTACGAAAAAATGGTGAAATCATACCATTCCAGCGCATTCCCGCCGATTGATCCGATAATGGCGCCCCACCGTGTCCGGGCTGTGTGCGATCTGTCCATCATGTCGGTGTCTTTCCAAAACGCCGTGGGGCGAAGGCCATTTTCAAGGGGGTGAAACGGAGTGACCCAGTGTGTGCATCAGGCGATTGGCCCAGCCGAAAATGCCGGTCGCGCAAATCAGATCAAAAATTTCCAGATCAGACAGGCCGTGATCCCGCAGGAACGTCACATCCGCGCTGGAGAATGTGGCTGGGGTACGGGTCAGTTTGACGGAAAAATCAAAAATCGGCTGCCAGTATTCATCATTCAGGCAGGCATCCGGCCCTTCAGAAAAAAGGGTTTCCACCAGTTCCGGGCGTTTTGTAAGCTGGATAAAGCGCCGGGCATGGACGGACGCGCAATAGAGACAGTGGTTGATCAGAGAACAGCCCAGTGCCCCCATTTCCCGCCCAGCGCGGGAGAGGCCATCGCGACCATACATGATCGCGTTGAACAGAGGTGACCTTACCGCAAGACTTTCCGGGTCATGCGCCAGTGTCAGCACGTAGTCTGAAATTTTGGTGTTGGACGGGGTGATTTTCATCGCGTCCCGCTGTTCTTCCGTCGCGTCTTCCAGCTTTACGGGCTGAAGGTATGGAATCCACTCCAGCGGTTCGGCCGTGAAGCCTGCTGTGCGTGCCTGTGCAGGAGCGTCAGTCTGGTGGTCTGTTGCCGGTGCCTGCATGTCTGCCAGAGTGCCCGCCTCAGCGCCTGTGAGGGCCTGCATGCCCAGCGTCAGGCGGGAGAGATAGCAGACGCAGGCAATCAGTTCGGCCAGATGCACAATTTCCGCATCCGTAAGCCCTGCGTGCCGGAGCGCTTCAATATCCGCCTGTGTCGCGTCTTTCGGGCGCACAGTGACCAGATCCGCATACCGGACGAGTGCTGTCACAAATGCGTCGGCTTCCGGCAGCGCATCGTTCTGCGCCAGCGCGGTGAAAGAGGCCGCGGGGTTCAGTCCGTCCAGAGTCTTCAGATAGAGGGCGGCAAGGGCCGGCGCGCAGGACAGGCGTGCCATGCGGGCTGCAAGTGCAGTGCGCAGGGTGTGGCTCAGCCGTCCCGGCTTTTGCGGGGAAACAACGGCGGCGTTCGCCTGTGCGCTCATGCTCAGAATATCCGCGCGCGCCGTCATTACCTCAGCCAGATCATGGCGATGCGGTCCGGTGGCAGACGTCGTGAGGGCCGTCAGGAAGGGCAGAATGTCCATGCAGAAGCGGGTCCGTAATCGTTTCTATACCGCACGATATTGATCCGGTTTATGCATGGCAAGAAGATTATCATCCATTTTCCAAATTCTTTCTTGATGCAGGTTTGCAGCCCGCATACAGTCTCGACTCATGAAGCCTGATCTTCCTGACCTGAAACAGCTTGAAGCCTTCTGTGCGGTGGTCGCCGTAGGGAGCCTGACGGGGGCCGCCCGTTTTCTGGGGCGCTCCCAGCCTGCGATGACGCGCCTTATTCAGGAACTGGAAGCCTCTCTCGGCTTTGCGCTGTTTCATCGGAATGGTCCGCGCATTGTGCCCACGGAGCAGGGCATGCTGTTCCATATGGATGCTGAGCGGCTTATGGCGAATGTCCGGCGCATGAACGAGCGCGTGGCGGCAATTGCGCAGGATCAGGCGCCGTCCTTTGAAATTGCCGCAATCCCGGCTCTGGCGACCGGCCTGATACCGTATGCGCTTGCGCAGCTCCCTCCGGCCCTGCTGCCTAAAGCCGTGCATGTGCAGTCTGTCAGCGCTGAGCGGGTCGTGCAGTCTGTTATGGAACGTACGGCGGATCTGGGGGCGGCCAGCTTTCCTGTCAGCCATCCGGAGCTGGATGTGCTGTGGGTGGGGCAGTCCCGCTGCGTGGCTGTGCTGGATAAGGCGGACCCGCTTGTGTCCAGCCCGGTTGTCCGGCTGGCGGATCTGACATCCCGCAGGCTGGTGACAATTGCCAACCCGTATCGCCTGCGCAGCCGTGTGGAAAAAGCCTTTGCAAAAATAGGGGGGTTTCCACCCTCATTTATTGATACCAACACCAGCGTGACCGCTCTGGCTATGGTCCGGGCGCAGCTTGGGGTTGCCATTGTAGAGCCTGCCACGGCCTGTGGCCTGCTTTTACAGGACACTGTGGTCAGGCCGCTGGACACAGCCATTCCCTTCTTTTTTGGCATTGTAAAAGCCTCAGGCCGCCCGCTTACGCCGGGGCTGGACGCACTGGTTGATGCCCTGCGCACGGCGTCCGCTGCGCAACTGCCGGAATTTGTGCTGCACGAGCGTGTAAGCCCTGAAATTACGGAAGAGGCCCTGCATGGTCTGGGTGGCCCTTCTTTATCCCCTTTGCCCGGAGACTGGCAGGTATGACGCTTTCTTTCCCTTCTGAATTGCCCGGTGGTCTTGCAAAACTTGAAGAACGGCTGAAGCAGGATCTCTCCTGGCTTGAACTTCCCGCAAAAAGCTGGGTGCCGGAGCAGTGCGTGGAGAACCGCACGGTGCGGGATGTGGTGATTATTGGCGGCGGCATGGCCGGACTGGCAGCCTCCGGCATGCTCTCCCGCTACGGCGTGCAGAACCATGTTGTGTATGACCGCGCTCCGGCCGGGCAGGAAGGGCCGTGGGTGACATATGCCCGCATGGAAACCCTGCGCTCCCCCAAAACACTGACGGGCCCCTGCCTTGGTCTGCCAGCCCTGACATTCCGGGCCTGGTATGAGGCCCGGTTTGGCGTGGATGCATGGGAGGATCTGGGCTTTATTCCGCGCGTGACGTGGATGGAGTATCTGCGCTGGTTCCGAAAGGTGCTGGATATCCCGGTTGAAAATGAGACGGAGCTTCTGGATATCCGGTCTCGGGATGATGGGCTGCTTGACCTTCTTCTGCGCCAGCAGGGGCGGGAAGAAACTGTTCTGGCCCGACATCTGGTGCTGGCAACGGGCCGGGATGGTCTGGGTGGCGGCTATATGCCGGACATTTTCAAAAATCTGCCTGAAGCATTCCGTGCCCATTCTGAGGAGGCTATTGATTTCACCGCACTCAAAGGCCGCCGGGTGACGGTAATCGGGGCCGGGGCGTCTGCCATGGATAATGCGGCAGAGGCGCTGGAGGCGGGTGCTGCACGTGTGGATATGCTGATCCGCCGTAAGGATATTCCCCGGATTAACAAATTTACCGGCATTGGCAGTCAGGGCGTTGTGCACGGGTTTCAGGCGCTCCCCGATTCCTGGAAGTGGCGGTTTCTGGATTACACCCTTGCGGCACAGACGCCGCCGCCGCGCCCCAGCACGCTGCGTGTTTCAAAACATCCCAATGCGTTTTTCCATCTGGGGTGCCCGGTGGAGGCAGTGGCCGTGGAGGGAGAGCATCTGCGCGTCACAACGCCGCGTGGCGTGTTTGAAACCGATTTTCTGATCGCGGCGACAGGGTTTGCTGTGGATATCGGGCAACGGCCAGAGCTGAAATCCATCGCCTCCAGTATCCGCTTCTGGAAAGATCGTTTCACACCTGCGGCAGAAGATAATCCCTCCGGCGTGCTGAACCCTGAACTGGAACTGTCCCCGGATCTGGGACCGGCCTTCGAGTTTCAGCCCAGAGAGGGGGTTGACTGCCCTGCGCTGGAAAAAATTCACTGCTTCTGTTTTCCGGCAACCCTGTCACACGGGAAAGTCAGCGGGGATATCCCGGCGATCAGTGATGGCGCGGACCGGCTGGCAAAAGGAATTGTCAGCAGTCTGTTTGTGGAAGACCGGGAAATTCATTACCGCAATCTGGAACAGTTCAACACACCAGAACTTCTTGGTGATGAATGGCAGGATGTCGGCTTCTGAAGCCGTGATGTGCGGGGCGCGGGAGAAAAGACTTTTCGTTCATGCCCCCCATGGGTATAGAGGGAGCAGGATGGTTGCGTTCTCGCGTCTGAGCACAGGAGCCCTGATATGGTCAGGACACAGGCCCGGATATGGATTGGTCTGCTGGCCTGCCTGCTGATGCAGGTGGGGCTGCTGGCCGGTATTGCGCCCGCACAGGCCCAGAGAGAAGCACAGACGCATCATAACATGATGCATCACAGCACCATGCCCTGCGCACAAGCCCATATGATGGACCCGCAGTGCATGATGACGCACCCTGAAACGCAGTCCATCCCGCATGATGACAAATGTTGCCATGTCCATGTGGCGGCAACGGATGTGCCTGTTCCGGCTGAGGCCCAGATTTTTGGTCTGCGGCCTGTGGTCAGAGGGCAGACTTTCAGCATGTCCGCACAGACGGGCTTTGCCGGGGCGGACTGGTTGCCCCCCCTTCGTCCCCCCAGACTTGTACACAGCTAGGCGCTGAGCAGCGTCATTCGTCCCGTTTTTCTGCTGAAAAGCGGGGTTTGCGTGTGACTGTCCGGGTTTTTTCCAATGTTTTCTTCGTCCCGTTTACGGGGCGGCCTGACGCGTCGTCGGTTTGTGACGGGGATGGGGGCTGGCGGGCTGATGGCCGCGCTGCCTCGCCCTGCGCACTCTGCGGGTGCCAAGGTGCCAGCCGGCCTTATTCCGGCTGAGCCTTCGGCATTCTGGGATCTGAGCGTAGGCCGTACCCATATTGAAATTGACCGCAAGGCTCTGAATGCCCCCTGTGTCGGCGGTACCGTGCCCGGTCCGGTGCTGCGCTGGCGGCAGGGGGATACGGTGGAGGTGAACGTCACCAACACGCTGCGGCATGAGGATACGTCCATCCACTGGCATGGGATCCGCCTGCCATCGGATATGGATGGGGTGCCGGGCCTGAGCTTTACCGGAATCAAACCCGGAGAGACATTCACCTACCGCTTCAGGCTGCACCAGAGCGGTACCTACTGGTACCACAGCCATTCCGGCATGCAGGAAGCACAGGGGCTGTACGGCGCGGTGGTGATTGACCCGCTCCACCCGGACCCGCATGTGTGTGAGCGGGATTACGTGATCCTGCTCTCCGAATGGACGGACGTGTCCCCCATGGACATGATCAGCAACCTGAAAATGCAGGATGATTATTATGTCTTCCGTCAGCGCACGGCAGCGTCTTTCCTGAAGGAAGCGCGGGAGGCCGGGGGCGCTGGTGCCGCTCTGCGGGACCGGCTGCGCTGGTCCCGTATGCGGATGGCCGCGACGGATATCTCCGACGTTACCGGGATTATCTATACCTATCTGCTGAACGGCCATGCTCCGGATGGAAACTGGAACGGGTTGTTCCGCCCCGGTGAGCGCGTGCGCCTGCGGTTTATCAACGGGTCGTCCATGACGTTTTTTGATATCCGCATTCCCGGGCTGGAAATGCTGGTGGTGCAGGCGGACGGGAATGATGTGGAGCCCGTGCCGGTGGATGAATTCCGCATTGGTGTGGCGGAAACGTACGATGTGATCGTGCAGCCAAAGGAAGACCGGGCCTATACCATCTTTGCCCAGAGCGAGGACCGGACAGGGTTTGCCCGTGGCACACTGGCTCCGCGTGCGGGCATGGCCGGGCCGGTTCCACGCATGGACCCGCGCCCCGTCCGCACCATGGTTGATATGGGCATGGGCACCATGAAGCCGGGTGAGAGCATGAAAGACATGCCCATGCCGGGCAGCAGCGGAACGCCCGCGGGGGGGCAGTCTGATCACGCCATGCAGGGCATGGATATGGCGGGTATGAACATGGCTGGGATGGAGGGGCACGGCATGTCCATGCCCCCCATGCCCCCCATGCAGCACAGGATGCCGCCTCTTGAAGTGGATGATCCCGGCCCTCCGCCAATCAATGTGGAAAATCAGAACGTAGCGGTCATGCCTGTTGACCGGCTTGGCAGCCCCGGTGACGGGCTGGAGCAGAATGGCCGCCGTGTGCTGACCTATAAACAGCTTCGCGCGACCCGCCCCGGCGCAGACCCCCGGCCGCCGAGCCGTGAAATTATCCTGCATCTGACAGGCAATATGGAGCGGTATATCTGGGGGTTTAACGGTCGGAAATTTTCAGAATCCGGCCCGATCCGGCTGAAAAAAGGAGAACGCGTCCGGTTTACGCTCATCAATGACACCATGATGGAACACCCGATCCATCTGCATGGCCTCTGGAGTGAGCTGGAAAACGGGCAGGGGGCATATCAGCCTTATAAACACACGCTTATTTCTCAGCCGGGGTCGCGCATGAGCTATCTGGTGACGGCGGATGTGCCGGGGATGTGGGCGTATCACTGCCACCTGATGCTCCATATGGATTTAGGCATGTTCCGCACGGTGATTGTGGAATGAGACGCTCTATTTTTACAGGCATCTGCCTGCTTGCGCTGGTGCGGGCCGTGCCAGCCGCACAGGCGGAGGGGAGTGGGCTGGCGCAATCCGCCTTGCAGTCCTCCGGCTCTGGGTATCACGCGGCAGATGCGCCTTCTGCCACGCCGGTCGTGTATCTGGGGCATATCAATCCGGTGATGGATCAGGACACCTACTTTCACGGCATCATGAATGCGCTGGAAGGGCGTTATGCGCCCGGAGGCACGGATTTCCGGTGGGATGGGGAGGCGTGGTTCGGGTCTGACTACAATAAGGTCTGGCTGAAAACGGAAGGCACGCTGGAGCACGGCCGCTTGCATGACGGGCAGCATGAACTGCTCTACAGCCGCGCGATTTCACCCTACTTCAATCTTCAGGGCGGCGTGCGGACGGACCTTGATGATGGCCCGACGCGCACATGGGGTGCGTTTGGCGTGCAGGGGCTGGCGCTGTACGAGTTTGAGGTGCAGGCCACGGCCTATGTCAGTGATCGTGGGCGGTTCGGCGCGCGGGTGGAAGGTTCTTACGATTTTCTTCTGACCAACCGGCTCATTCTCCAGCCGCAGGCCGAATTCAATCTCTACACCAAGTCCGATAGCGGGCGGCAGGTCGGGGCAGGGTTATCGGATGTCGATGCCGGTTTGCGCCTGCGGTACGAACTGTGGCGCAAATTCGCGCCGTATGTTGCCGTCACCTATTCCGGATATCTCACGCAGGCCCGCCGGATTGTGCATGATCAGGGCGGGGAGAGCGGCACGCTGCGCTTTACGCTCGGCATTCGAAGCTGGTTCTGAAAATCTCTTAAAATGAAAAGGATACTCTCAATGAAATCTTTTGCTGTTGCCTGTATGGCGTCTTTTTTTCTGGCCGGTGTTGCACAGGCCGAACCCATGCAGATGGCACCGGGGCAAAGCATGAAGGAGAGCACGCAGCCTGCCCCCGGGCAGACGGCGCAGCAGGCTATGGAGGCCATGAGTATGGAACAGCAGATGGCGGTGTGTAGCCAGATTGAAACGCTGCAAAAACAGGGCAAAGCTCTGACTGCGACCCAGCAGGTGCAGAAAGCCGTATGTGACAAAATGAACGCGGGCATGGATATGCCTGCTCACGGCGCCCCGCAGGCCACGCTGGAGCGTTAAACTGAAAGGGAGGAGGCTTAGCGGATCATTCTGCGGACAACGCGCAGCAGTTCCTCAATCGCCTCTTCCCCGCCGTCTTCCTGCACGGCTTTGCGCACGCAGCCATTGGCGTGGGTGGAGAGGATTTCCGTTGCCACGCCGTCCAGTGCGGATTTTATAGCGGAAATCTGCATGAGAATATCAACGCAATAGCGGTCCTGCTCCACCATGTTCAGCACGCCGCCAATCTGCCCTTCAATCCGCCGTAAGCGGTTGGTCAGGGCTTTTTTGTGTGGTTGCTGCACGCGTTTTTCACTGGTGCTGTCGCTTTCACACGTCTCACATTTTGCCGGGGGCTGTGTGGCCCGGTGTTGCGTTGCCATGATGTCCCCTTTCTCTGACTGCTGCCTCTTAGCAGGTCACCGCCGCTCCTGCTATCCGCAGGCAGATATATCGGCTTTCTGTAAGGCGGGTGTTTTAGACGGTCTTGCGGATGGAAACCGTAATGGTGCGGCCCAGCGGGTCCATAAAGGCGGGCTGGTAGCCAGCGGGTGTACTGCCTTTGCCATTATGGACATGGATGCGTTCATTAAAAAGATTATCGACGGAGAGAAACAGGCGAAAATTTTTTGCCCATTTTCGGTCCTGCCGGTGGGGCAGTTCGCCCAGATCCGCAAAAACTGTTGCATCCAGCGTGCCGAGCGCGCTGAAATACAGGCTGTCAGACGCGGAGGACGCAACAGTTGACGTTCCCGCCTGCCATTTTCCAACCAGACGGATGCCCAGACCTTTATCATACACGCCGCCCTGAAGTTCCATTTCATGCCGGGGCTGGCCCCCCAGACCGCTGATGGTGCCGCCACGCAGCAGGTTGATGGCAGGGAGGCCGGGGCGGAGTGTTACGGTATCCCGCAGCCGCCAGACCTGTGTTGCGACAAGATAAATCCGGCCATGCGCTTTTTTTGATTTGCCGCGTTTGTCTGTTCCGCTTTCCTGCAACGGGCGTGAAAAAGAAAGTGTTGCATTCCACTCGCTCCGGCTTTCTCCGTCTGCATTGACCGGGCGGATATCAACCGTTTCCAGAACGCCTTCCGTGTTGCGCTGATAACGGTCAGGAAACGCATTTTCGATGGCGGCTGTCGCGGTGGGGAGGGAGAGAATGGTGTTGTGGGTTGTGTCATGCACATAGTTCACATGCAGTCGCGCGCCGGTAATAAATGGCAGGGTGATTAACGTGCCCAGACTGACTTCATGTCGGCTCGTGGCCTTCAGGTTCGGGTTCCCGCCAGACAGGCTTGTCACCTGCACGGACTGGCCCGTGACATAATCATAGGTGGTGACATTGGGGGTCTGGATACTGGGGGCGACAAGCTGTGAGGCGGTTGGCGCTTCCTGACTGCTGGTGACAGAGAGCGGAAACTGCACCCATGCAAGAGGCGCCCAGGTCACACCGCCGCCAATGGTCCCTAATGTGCCAAAACGGGAGACCTGATTAACGGCGGCATTCACGTTGCCGTCCAGCTTGCCCAGAAAAGACAGCACGTGTCTGGTGCTATTGGCAACCGGGATATCCGCATTGAACTGAAACGTGCCGACCTGCCGCTGGATATGGCTGGCCGATTTTATGCCTGTCACGGTGGAAAGCGCATTCTGGTTAATGACAGAGCCTGTCAGGGAGAGACTGGTAGCGACATCCCCCGCAGGCAGAGCGAAAACATTGCCCGACATCAGACCGCTGATCAGCCCGTTATGACTGGTGGTGTGCCCGGTATTCAGGCTGCGTTGTGCCAGAAGGCCAGCCGGAAAACGGGAGAACGGGTTGAGGGTTATACTGCCGTCCGTCAGGTCCGTCTGGGCGGTTTGCAGGTTCAGGCCGGTCTGGCTGCGGGTTGAGGTTTCAGACCGGTCATAACTGCCGGTGCTGTTCCATTTCCAGCTGCCGGCATTGCCATCAAACTTCAGGCCTGCATGCGCTGTTTCTGTGTGGATTTGCTGGCGGAGTGGAGAGACCTCCGTAAAACTCCTGTACAGCAAGGTCTCTTCTGAAAAAGGAGAAAACGGATTGCTGGCGGGGAGCGTCAGAAGGCCGCGTGCCGGGCCTTGCAGGCTGTGCTGGTCCTGCCGGGTGTATGTCAGGTTAAGAGACGACGTCACGGTTTTGAAAATCTGTCCGGCAATCACACCATTCAGCGTCAGTTTTTGCACTGCCGGCTGGAGCGTGTAGGCGGAGGCATCCGTATTGCTGTGCGGCAGGTTGGCGTAAGGCAGAAAATCCTGAAGGGTCGGAAACTGTGTGCTGGCCAGTGAGGGCGCTCCGGCGACGGTCACGGGCGTGCCTGCCAGAGCATCCAGCGCCGGGTCCAGACTGCCGCCGCCTGCCGGTGTCACATTGCCCGCATTGGCATACAGCCCGCTGGCCCGTGCGGGGGCCACGCCACGCTGGCTGTCTTTCAGGTCTGTCTGGTCAGAATAGCGGGCGCTGAGGTTAATCCGCCGTTCTCCATCCAGTTTTGTATAGCTGAGCGCGGGCATGCCGCTTTCTCCCCCGCCATCGGTGGAGGTGGTACCGGCCAGCCGCATGCGCACCGCCCGGAAATGCTCGGCGGTGATGATATTGACGACCCTCTGGCTGGCGGAATAGCCGTATTTCAGGGCTTCTTCTTCCGTAAAAATTTCCACATGATCAATGGCTTCAAAGGGCAGATCCTGAAGTTCCTGCACGCCGGACACACGTTTTCCGTTTAACAGAATAACGGGCGTATTCCCGGCGGTGCCACGCCCTGAGCGTGTTTCCGGGGAAATGGCGTCCAGCAGATCGGAGGCGGAGTCCACTCCGTAAGCACGGATTTCATCGGCTTTGATCTGCATAATCGGCTTCAGGTGCCCCAGCGCCTCGCTCCGTGCTTTATGGCCAACCACATCAATATGCTCTGTGGAGGAACTGGCCGGAGGGGCCGTGCTGGTGGCCGAGGCAGAGAGGGGGGCAGAGGGAGTGGCAGAGGGAGCAACAGAGGGTTTTGAAGGCGTGCTCGGAAGGGCCGGGGCCGGGGTCGTGCTGACGTCTGACGCCGGGGGTGTTGCGGCGTGTGCCGTAGGCGGCGCGCCAGCAAGAATGGCCGGGGCGATAAGGCCCATGCGGCATGACGCGGTGAAAGACAGGCGCGGCATCACTCTTGTCTCCTGACGGGCAGGCTCTCTTGCATGCGGGCAGTCTGGTCTGTGTTGCGGAAGGGTCGGCGCAGTGTATGACAGAAAATGAGAGGTTTTCTTTTTTCTTTTATACCCCATATGGGTATAAAAGCGACTGAAATTCCCAGAAGGAGCGCCCTGAAGGTGTCACAGACTGTCAGTTTCCCCATTGGTGGCATGACCTGCGCAGCCTGTGCAGCGCGGATTGAAAAAGTGCTGAACCGTCAGAAGGGCGTGCAGGCCACCGTCAATTTTGCGTCCGAACGCGCGCAGGTGCAGATGGACGGGCCGGAGGCCTCGCCAGAAACGGTGGTCGCCGCAGTCCGTAAAGCCGGTTTTACCGTGGAGGAGCGGAGTCTGGACCTGTCTCTCACGGGTATGAGCTGTGCGGCCTGTGCGGCGCGGATTGAAAAAATTCTCAATAAACTGCCCATGACGCAGGCCAGTGTGAATTTTGCGACGGAACGGGCACACGTGACCTACGTGCCCGGCATTGTTGAACCGGAAATGGTGATCGCCCGGATTGAAAATGCCGGGTTTGGCGCAAAACGGCTGGATAACGGCGTGCTGGAAGACCCTGATGCCGGGCGTCAGGCGCTCTGGCGGACGGAACGGAACCGTTTTTTCCTGACGGCTGCTCTGTCTCTGCCGTTTTTTGTGCAGATGGCGGGCATGGTTCTGGGGCGCATGGCCATGATGCCCGGATGGGTGCAGCTCCTGCTGGCAACACCTGTGCAGTTTTTCTGTGCCCGGCATTTGTATCAGCGCGCATGGAACGTGGTGCGGGGCGGCTCTGCCAATATGGATGTGCTGGTGGTGCTGGGCACAAGCATTGCGTACTTCTTTAGTGCGGCCGTGGTGCTCTTCCATCTGCATCAGCCGGTTTATTTTGAGGCCAGTGTCTCCATCATCACGCTGGTGTCCCTCGGCAAGCTGATGGAAACCCGTGCAAAAAACCAGACCAGTGTCGGGATTGAAGGCCTGCTGCGCCTCCAGCCGCAGGTTGCCCATGTGGAAAGCGCAGGTGCTGTGGTGGACCGGCCCGTGGCAGAGGTGCGCGTGGGGGATCTGCTGGTTGTGCGCCCCGGTGAGAGTGTGCCGGTGGATGGTGTGGTGGTAGAGGGCTCTTCCGAGGTGAACGAGGCCATGCTGACGGGCGAGAGCATGCCTGTTTTCAAGCAGGTCGATGCCAGGCTTTTTGGCGGCACCCTGAACGCCAATGGTGTCCTGCGCATGAAAGCGACCGGGGTGGGGGCTGAAACAGCGCTGTCCCGCATTGTGACAATGGTTGAACAGGCACAGGGCTCCAAGGCCAGTGTGCAGCGCCTTGCGGATAAGGTGTCCAACATTTTTGTGCCTGTCGTGATCAGCCTTGCACTGGCGACGTTTCTGGTGAGCTGGCTGGTGACGGGGAGTGCAACATGGAGCCTTGTGTCTGCCGTGTCCGTACTGGTTATTGCCTGCCCCTGTTCTCTGGGGCTGGCGACGCCTACGGCCATTATGGTCGGTACGGGGCTTGGGGCGCGCTGCGGGATTTTGTTCCGCAATGCCGATGCACTGGAACATGCGGAAAAGCTGACCACCATTATTGTCGATAAAACCGGCACGCTGACGCAAGGCAAGCCGACTGTCAGTGAAGTGTTGCCCGCTCCACAGATTGAGGCCGCGCAGCTTCTGGCGGTGGCCTATGCGCTGGAAAAAGATTCAGAGCACCCTCTGGCGCGTGCGGTTGCGGACTACGCTAAGGCGCACGCAGTCCAGCCTCTTGTTGCCAGCGGATTTCAGGCTGTTCCGGGGAAAGGGGTAACGGCGCAGATCGGAGAGACTCTGGCGCGTCTGGGTTCCCCCCGCTTTTTATCCGAGGCCGGGCTGACGCTGGAGACTGCGTTGATTGCGCGCCTTGAGGGCGAGGGCAAAACCGTCATCGCGGTTGCTGCCGGGGCGCAGCTTCTGGGGTATCTTGCGTTGTCTGACGCTCTGCGGCCGGATTCGGTGGCGACCGTAAAATCTCTGCAAAAATCCGGTATCAAAGTGATCATGCTGACGGGGGATAACCAGCGCACGGCCGCTGTTGTGGCCGCGCAGGTGGGGGTGGACGCCTATATGGCGGGTGTCCTGCCCGGTGATAAAGCCGAGGCCGTGCAAAAATACCGTGCCGAAGGCAGCATGGTGGGCATGGTAGGGGATGGCATTAATGATGCCCCGGCACTGGCGGCGGCGGATGTTGGTTTTGCCATCGGGGCGGGGGCCGCCATTGCGCTGGATACGGCGGATGTGGTGCTGATGAAAAGTGATCTGACCAGCGTTCTGGATGCCATTTCTCTCTCTCGCGCAACACTGGCCAAAATCCGTCAGAACCTGTTTTTTGCGTTTATCTACAATATTCTCGGCCTGCCACTAGCCGCCTGCGGGCTGCTGAACCCGATTGTCGCCGGGGCGGCTATGGCAATGAGTTCCGTCTCGGTTGTCAGCAATTCCCTGCTGCTCAACCGCTGGCGGCCTCAGTCCCGCGCGTGAGGGTGGCACCTTCCGGCGTGAGTGTCAGAACGGCCTGATGGAAGCGGCGCAGGGCCGCATGGTGCGCCACGCTGACCAGTGTTGCGTGCGGGAGGTGTGTGACCAGAAGAGTGTAAAGCAGCGTTTCCTGCGCCTCATCCAGCGCGGACGTTGCTTCATCCAGAAATACAATCTGCGGGCGGGCCAGCAGGACGCGGGCAATGGCCAGCCGCTGTTCTTCCCCCGGTGAGAAAATCTGGCTCCACTCAGCCTCGTATTCCAGTTTCGGGAGATAGGCTGCCAGCGCAACCTGTTTCAGAACAGCTTCGTAGGCCTCAGTGTCATACTGGTCTGGCGTGGCGGGGTAGCTCAGTACCTGCCGGAGGGACGTGCCATCTGGCACATAAGGCCGCTGTGGGACAAACATGGCGTGTTGTGTGTCAAACGTCACTGTGCCACTGCCATAGCCCCATAAACCGGCCAGCGCGCGTAACAGCGTGCTTTTGCCCACGCCGGACGCACCGCAGATCATCCAGCGTTCTCCCGCGCGCAGGGTCAGGTCCGGCAGCGTTGTCAGAACAGAGCCATCAGGCCGCCGGAGAACAAGATTTTTAATCCGTATATCGGGTGAGGCTCTTGTCTGGCGGAGAATGGATTTTTCAAAAGGATGCGCCACAACCCGCTCAAACTCGCTGAGGCGTTGGAGGATGGAGCGCAGTGTTGCGAGGTCCGTATAGTTATCAATAAACCATTGCAGGCTGCTGCGGGCCTGCATGAAGGCGGCATTGATGCGGGAATACAGGCCGATGGTCAGCGTGTGAGCCAGCACTTTGGGGATGAGCATAATCCAGAGCAGGCAGGACGCAGTTTGATGAAAAAAACTGGTAATGACGTTGGCGCGCCAGGTGTACGCCACAACGCTGCGCCAGTTGGTGGCAATCTGCGCCAGATAGCGTGAAAAACGCAGGTTTTCCGCATCTTCCCCGCCGTAGAACGCAATCTGTTCAGAATTGCGGCGCACATCCATCAGGCCGGCGCGCAGGTCTGCATCATAATGTTGTTGCCGGTAGTTGGCGTTGACCAGTGGGCCGCCAAAGCGTTCCAGCACGAGGGATGTCAGCAGTGTGGCCAGCACCGTGCCGAGAAAAAGATAACCGGGGATATGAAACGTGTTTCCATGCCACGTGAAGGTGAGCGTACCGCCCACATCCCACAGAACAATGGAGAAGGAAATCAGAGTGGTGATGGCCTGAATGGCGTCCAGCCCGAGCCGGAGCGTCCAGATTGTCATTTGCGAGAGATCATCCGCAATACGCTGGTCGGGGTTGTCGGCCTGTTCCAGACCATGTTCCAGCCGGTAATAGGTCTCGTGAGACAGATACTGGCGCAGATAGACGCGTGTGTTCCACAGCCGCCACCGCATGGACAAAACCTGTGTCAGATAAATCTGCACAACATAGATTGCGGTGGAAAGGGCGGACATCAGCAGATAGGGCGGCAGGAGAGCGAGGCAGTCCTGCGCCCGGAAGGCAAACATGGCGTCAAAAAAAGACTGGTTCCATTTACCAAACCAGACGGCGGCGCGAACGTAGAAAAAGGATAGTCCGATAATGCCGCCCAGCATGGCAAAGGCACGCCATTTTTCTTCAGAACGCCAGTACGGCAGAATGACTTTCCAGTCAGACAATCTGTGAGGGGGCGGGGTCTTAGTAGTTTGCACGGAGGGTTGCCATAAAGCTGCGCGGGGCGGCGGGAAAATTAAACTGCCAGACGCCGCTTGCCCGTTCATAATAAAAACGGTTTGTCAGATTGGTGGCGTTAAGCTGGAGTTTTATGTGGGGCGTCATGCGGTAGCCAATCATGCCATCCAGCGTCATGTACCCGCCCTGTAGGGTGGTGGGGTAGCTGCCGCGTAAAGTGCTGTTGGCATCCAGCCCGACACCAAGGCTGAGCGCGCGCAGCCTCCCGCGTGGGACGGTGTAATGGATCCATGATTTGAACATATGCCGGGGTGAGAACACGCCCCCGAAATCAGATGTTTTCGGGTTGGAGACTTTTGTATCCAGATAGGTGTAGCCAAGAGAAATATCGAGGTTGGGCAGAATTGTGCCGTCAATCTGTGCCTCCCAGCCCTGCCGGCGGATGGGGCCTGTTGTCATGTAAAACTGGGAATGTTCCGGGTCCTGCACAGGCTGGTTTACATTTTCCATGCGGAACAGTGCGCTGGAGATATTCAGGCGGCCATTAAAATATTCCGCCTTAAACCCTGTTTCCACCTGATTACCCCGCTGGGGCTTCAGCCCTCCTCCGTGATAGGACAGAACCCCCACAGACGGCGTAAAAATGCTGGAATAGCTGGCGTACCAGGAGATATTGGGCGTGATCTGATAAACCGTGCCCAGATAGGGGGTGAGTTCCCCATGAATATTGGCTTCCGGTTTCCAGCTACTGGTGGGAGCAGGGGCAATAGAGCGCATACGCTCGGAAAAGCGTGAGACGCGGCCACCAAGAATGAGGGAAAGATTTTTGACAATCTCAAACCGGAGCTGCCCGTAAAACCCCCACTGGGTTGCATTGTCCCGCGTGCCATAGCCGTCCGGGCTTTCCTGATAGCTGATGCTGCCTGCCGGAGGCCGGGGCACGATGTTTGTGTTGTTCAGACTGACGGAATTATACACCGCATCGCTCAGTATATTTCCGTAGCGTGAAACCTGATTGTAGGAATTATAATTGAATCCAAACAGCGCGTAGTGTGTGCGGTTGAGAAAATGAAAGCTGCCATTGGCATAAATATCGGCTGAGCGCGCGCTGCTGGTGCCACGCATGGCAACAATACCGGCGTCCCGATACTGGAGCGTGCCTGTTTGCGCATCAATCTGTGTCCAGGGTTCATTATAGAGCGTGTTGTAGTTCTGGTCATAAAAAGTACCACGCGCTGTCAGCTTCCAGTCTCCCCGCAGTGTCTGCGTGAGGGACGCAATGGTCTGCTGGGTCATGTAGTTGCTGTATCCCCATGTCTGGGACGGGTTGGCGTCCCGGCTCCCGTACCAGAGCGTGCGGGTGGTGGTGATGGGCAGCCCGTAATACGGCGCAGTCACATCCTGCTGCTGTGCTGCGTGGGAGACAAGGACTGTGGTGGAGGGTGTGATATCCCATTCCAGCGCGCCATAGGCCTGCCATTTGCGGGAATGGGCGTATTGGTAAAAGTAATGATTATCCTGAAACAGATCCGCAGTGCGAAAACGCAGGGTTCTGGAGGCGTTGAGCGGGGCCGTAAGATCAATATCCGCGCGGTAATTCTGAAAACTGCCGAGTGTTGCTGCGCCGTTGACGGCAAAATCCTGCCCCGGTTTTTTCGTCACCTGATTGACCACGCCGCCCGGCGAGCCTCCGCCCTGTAGCAGCCCGGAAGAGCCGCGCAGGACTTCAATCCGGTCATACATCGACAGATCAAAGCTGGCTGTATTCAAGGTCCCGGCGGCACCGGGGGTGCTGTCCACGGAGGTCGTCATCTGATAGCCGCGGGAATAGAAATTGGAATTGGTGGTTGAACCGGGCAGGACGCGGATGCCGTTAATCTGACGCATGGCATCTGTCATGGTCAGCATATTGGAGTCCTGCATGCGCTGCTGTGTCAGGACAGAAATTGACTGTGGAATATCCTTGAGCGCCACAGGCATTTTCCCCCAGACATCTGCCGTGGGGGCTGTATAGGAATGGCTGCTGCCAAGGACTTCCGTTGTTTCCGGCGCTCCCGCCTCAGACGGTGCAGGTAGGGCCGTGTGCCCGGTGGCCGGTATCGGGTTTTTTCGTGAGGCAGAGAGCGTCTTTTTTTGCGCCGCTGCTCTGGATGGGCGCAGGGAGCACAGGGACCGCGTGCAGAGCAGGCGGCCCGACCGATGCGGGGCAACCTGAACATTGGAAGGCTTTTGGGCCTGTGCGGATACAGGGCGCCAGACGCCAGCAGAAAGCACGCCTAAAACAACGGCATAGTGGCAAACGCTGGCAAGCTGATGTGCGCGGAAGCCGAACGGCGTCATGATGCAGCGTGCGGCAGGAAAGCAAAAGGCACAGGGGTGTTGGCTGACCTTAGGAGGCCAGATCAAACCCCAGATCTTCAACTGTTTCCGCAAATTTTTCAGGCGTGACCAGCGCAGGATCATACTGGATGGTGACTGTGCCACCGTCCAGCACAACATCGGCTTCGGAAACGCCATTCAGGGCTTCCAGAGCTTTTTTCAGCTTGCTGGAGCAGCCGGTGCAGGACATGCCTTCAACAACAAATGTTTCTGTTTTTACCATCGTCTTGGCTCCTTGGGTGGTGGGTCAGATCTGCTCAATGGTGGAGAAATCAAAGCTTTCTCCTTTAGGATTTTCCCCAAGCCGCAGGGTGGTCGGCGTTGGCATGACATGCGGCGGAACGGGCAGATTATAAGGGGCCGGTGCGCCTTTAAACACCCGTCCTGCCAGATCAAACTGTGAGCCGTGGCAGGGGCAGGCGTAACGGCCCGTCTGGTCCGGGGCGGCGGCAGGGGCTGTGTAGGCCGGCACACAGCCCAGATGCGTGCAGATGCCAACATACACGCCATATTCCGGCACAAGCGAGCGGTGCCAGTTGCGCGCATAGGTTGGCTGTTGCAGGGCGTCGGACCCGGCATCCCTGAGCTGGTCAACCAGTTGCGGGCTTTGCAGCTTTGCGAGGTCTTCCGGCGTGCGGCGCAGAATAAAAATGGGTTTGCCCTGCCAGACGGCGGTCATCTGCTGGCCGGGGGCGAGTTTGGAGAGATCAATCTCTACCGGCAGGTGGGCGGCGGCGCTGTCCTGCGGTTTCAGGCTGGCAACAAACGGAATGGCGCAGGCGGCCAGACCGGTGACGGTCCCGGCTGTGGTGACCATGCCAAGAAAATCACGACGGCCAGCCGCGTTGTCCTGCTCCTGCCCGGTGGGTTGGGTGTCATCTGCTGGGTGTGTCATCAGTCGTGGGTATCCTGTGCGTTCCGTGTGGCGCCGCGTTTCCAGATTTTTCTCTTCCAGGTAATGGCCAGTAGCAGCAGGCCACTCAGATAGGCAAAAACATACAGGCCAATCCGGTGCCTGTCATTCCGGTGCGGGTCAGACGCCCAGACCAGAAAGGTTGTCACGTCCCGCGCCTGCTGTGCGGCTGTGGCGGGGGTACCATCCGGGAATTCAACCGCATCATCAGAAAGCGGGGGCGGCATCCCGACCAGATGCCCGTCTGCCCAGTCATTATAGAACTTGCCCGGCACAACCGGCGCGCCGGGGGGCGGGGGCATGCGGTAGCCTGTCAGAAAAGCATAGAGCCAGTCTGCTCCATGCGGCTGGATGGCCGCCAGCCGGGACTGGTCCGGTGGGGCCACGCCGCCCATCATGGCTGCGGCAGCGGCTTCACTGGGGAAAGGGGATGTCAGATGGTCATCGGGCAGACCGGGGCGTAGCGTCGGGTGGCCTGTGGCGTCCGGTGGCCCCGCAATCTGTCTGGTATGGGCAAGGTCCGTCACGGCCTTGGGGGAAAGGCCGATCCCCAGCAGGTCATGATAGGTTACGCTGCGCATCCCGTGGCAGGAGGAACAGATTTCATGAAAGACCACAAAGCCGCGTTGCAGGCTTTTCTGGTCAAACTGCCCCACCGGCCCTTCAAAGCTCCATTTCTGGTGTGGTGGCACGGGCGGCGTGGCCGGGGCGGCCTGCGCCAGAAGCGGCAGGCTGGCCAGCAGAGCCGCACTCAGGGCCGTGGCGCGTGATGCAGGGAATTTGGCCATCAGGCGTCTCCCCCTGCAGCAGTAATGGAGGCTGGCAGAGGGCGTGGTTTTTCAAACCGTGAGGCCAGTGGCAGGATCACCAGAAAATATCCAAAATAATACAGGGCGGACAGACGCCCGACCAGCATCCATGCCCCTGTGGCGTGATGTTTCCCTACGAGGGCCAGCAGCACAAAAGAGAGCACCAGTCCCAGCAGCGCCGGGCGGCAGATGGGGCGGAACCGGGCTGAGCGCACGGGGGAGCGGTCCAGCCAGGGCAGGGCAAACAGCACAAGGAGTGACCCTGTCGCGGCCAGCAGGCCGCCGAACTTGGATGGCACGGACTGAAGCAGGCCGTAAAACGGCAGGAAATACCATTCCGGCTCAATATTGGCGGGGGTATGCAGCGGGTCAGCCGGAGCGTAGTTGTCCGGCTCCGTCAGCAGGCCGGGCCAGAAGAACAGCAGGGCACAAAAGACCATCGCAAAAACAACCAGCCCGATAAGATCCTTGCTGGTGTAGTAAGGGTGGAAGGGGAGAGTCTCCTTTGGGGTTCTGGGTTCAACCCCTGTCGGGTTGTTCGGTTTTGTCACATGCACGCAGGCCACGTGCAGCCCCACAACAGCCACCACCAGAAACGCCATCAGGAAGTGCAGCACAAAAAAGCGGTGCAGGAAGATATCGCCCAGATGGTCACTGCCGGTCAGCACATGCTCCAGCGTTCCGCCAAGAACCGGCACGGCCCCGACGGCTTTGGTCACAACGTCCGCACCCCAGTAGGACATCTGGCCCCACGGCAGGATGTAGCCTGCAAAGGCCGTCACCATGACCATAACCAGCAGCACGAGGCCGCTCAGCCACAAAAGCTCACGCGGGGCTTTGTAGGACCCGTAATAAAGCCCGCGAAACAGATGGATATACAGGGCCGCCAGAAACAGGTTGGCCCCCGTCATATGCATGCCGCGCAGCAGCCACCCACCGGAAAGCTGGCGGTCTATGGCCTCAACAGAAAAAAAGGCGTCTGCACTGGTGGGGGTGTAGTTCATGGCCAGAAAAATGCCGGTTGCCAGCATCAGCAGCAGCACAACCACCAGAATAGCGCCAAAATTCCACAGCCAGTTCAGGTTGCGGGGCATGGGGAAGTCCACATATTCCTTACGGAATGCAGAGACAACCGGCAGCCGCTGCTCTACCCAGCCTGCGGGGTGCTCCACAGAGGCAGCGCCTGTGGCGGCTTTATCCCGTAATTCAGGCTGTTTCATGCACACCATCCACCTTACTACAGTCCTTTCATCGTCCGGTTTCGCCAGAGCGTGGGAAGCCGGTTTGCCTGTGACGCAGAGCCTATTGTGGCACGAATGGTGCGGTGCTCAAAGATTTCCCGTTTCGTAAATGAATCGTTTTTGCAGAGGTAGGCCGATAAGCCTTATCTGCTGGCGGCGGGATCTGTTTCCATTGGCAGCGTTTGTCGGATTTCTGAGGAATAGTCCGGGCCGGGCGTGGCGCCGTCTGGCCTGTGGATGCGGCTGCGCTCATGAAGGGTGCGGAAGTCCAGATGGGTATCCAGCAGGCCAAGCCTGTAGGCGAGGGAGGCGGTATAGCCGCTGAGCAGAACTCGCCAGTCCAGCCGGTAGCGGAGGCTGGCCTGCGCGCGGGTAAGGATGCCCGTCGTGCAGTTGGAGGTCAGTGTATTATACCATTCCGGTGTGTGGGAGAGGTGATCGACTTCCTGCAGATAACTGCGGAACAGCCGCTCTCTGGCCTGAGCGGAGAGAAGCAGCCTGTAGAGATAAACGCGCTCCTTGCGGATATCTGTCCGCACACCAATCAGATCCCGCTCATCCGCCACCACGTAAAACAGTTCATAATGGTGGAAGAACCCGGCAATGGCGGAATAGGGAAATTTCTTCTGGCGGCGCGTTTCAATGGACATGGCCACATGCCGCCCGTCCCGGAAGCCAAAGCTGAGGAACACATGCGCAATGCTTTCCCCCGCCCAGTAGGACGTCACCAGATCAAGGGAGGAGAGATCATCCAGTGCGTAATCCGCGTCATAATAGCGCGGCGTGTAGTCGGACGGGGTTTTATAGAGGAAATTCCGGATATGGTGCAGATGCACCATCCGTCCGTCTATCGAGACTGTCGCCGGGAGGGCGTATTCACCGGCCCAGTCCCGGTTGTTTCTCGGTGGGTCGGTGACGTACCAGAGGGCAAAAGCCGCGCTGACACCCGCAAGGGCCAGCCGGGCGCTCTGGCGCGCGCGCAGGATGAATGCGGTGCCCAGAAGAACAGGGAACAGGCCTGTCAGCCCCAGCCGCACAGCGTCCGGCTCCAGCGTGGAATAATAGAGTGCTGGCGTGCCAAATGCGCCCAGCAGGAACGTGGCGCTGCCCGCAAATATGGAGGCCCAGCGTCTGCGCGGAACTTTGCGGGTGGGGCTGGAGGATTGCGGAGCCTGCGCCATCAGCGGGACGCCCTGACGGGTAAGGCGGGGCTTGCAGACAGAAGGGGCTGAGGCGTTTCCGCCGTGCCGGGGCCGTTACCGCGTGTCGGGATAAACAGCCCGCCAATGGCGGTAATATCACTCTGGCTGATCACCCCGCCGTCCAGCGGTTCGCTTTGCGTGCGGAGTAGATGGTTGCGCAGGATACGCCGGATTTCTGCAATGGTGATGGGGTTGGACTGTGTGGAATGGCCGGAATGGCGGACCACCAGTTCAGAATCAACATCCGGTACATGCGCGCTGGCATATTTCACAACGCCATCATCAGCGTCCTGCAAAGGTCCATTGCCCAGAACGGGAATAATGGAGTGGGTGCGGACGTCCGGCACCACGGGGAGTGCCGCAAGGGACTGGATGAAGAGACTGTGCGGAGACATGCCGTACACACTGCCCACCCGCCAGGGGTTCATGTTCAGGCGGGCCACATTCGGGTCACTGGCCAGCACCTGTTTGGTGACTTCTCTGACCGTCAGCGGAAATGTCACCATCCGGCCCACAAGGCGGGCCAGAGAGAAATTGGCCATGTAACTGCCATGCTGCGGGGTGGAGATAAACACCACCTCCCGCACGTCCGGCATGGGGGAGGGGAACAGCGCCTCCTGCAAGAGTGTGCGGGCGTCCGCAGTCAGCCGCAGGTCTGACAGCGGGCGGGAGGCCATGCCTTTCCAGAGCTTATCCCCGCTCTCCACCACCAGCATCTTGGCCAGCAGGCCGCCCTGACTGTGGCCAATCAGCGTGATGTTCCCCAGAGCCGGGTCAGCTTTTACGCCCCCAAGATCCGCCACGGCCTGCTGAATGGCGTGGCGGAGTTGCAGGGCGGAATACGGAATGGGGTTTCCGGTTGCGTAGGAGAAAAACCAGAATTCGTAATGTTTACGAATATCCGGGTCTTCCAGCAGGTCATTCACCATATTGGCCCAGCGGGCCGGGCTGGAGGCTGTGCCGTGGATCAGCACGACCGGCATTCGCCCGACCTGATGCGGTTCTATGGTGGCGAGCTGCGGCCTGCGGCCATTGTCAAAAAAACGGCCGTCCAGAAAGCCTTTATATTCCGCGGACCAGTCCATCGTATCGCTCAGGCTGAGCGCCCGTGCGGCTGTCTGGTCATATTGCAGAGGGATAGGGCGCGGGGCGGCGGGTGCGGGGAGCGCAGGCCCGTTATCAGGGCGGTCTTCATCAATGGGTGTCAGGTCCAGCCGCCCGTGGAGGCGGCTGGTCAGAACCTGCTGGCGCGGGGTGTCCAGAGACAGCAGCAGATTGAGCGGAACCCGCAGTTTTTCCGTGACCTGAAAGGAGCGGCTTTCCGGGTGGTCCACATGAGGAAGCGCGCCGACAGGCTCACCCAGTCCGGTATGGCTGTACACGTTTTCCAGCCCGTGGACGGAGAGCCGCGCCATGGGGCGGATATCCTGCAAAATATGGTTATGCCACACTAACTGGCTGGAGGTGGTTGCCAGATCCAGCGTGCCGAACGGCAGCGTCCAGCGTTGCGGCGTCAGGCTGACAGGGCTGCCAAAAGCTTCTGTCAAAGCCAGCATATACAGGTCACACGCCTGCCGGACATGCAGATCATACGCGTCTGGCCGCTCAGACGCCGGACCATTGGGGTTAAGGTAGGCATACGCATACAGGGCGGCAGCCATAAATCCGGTCCGGTCCGCCTGTCGGTGAGCCTGCATGTAGCTCAGCTCCGCCAGCGCAAAAAGCTGGTCCGCCAGACCCTGCGCGTAAAAATGCGCCTGCGTCAGGCTGCGCAGGGTGGCAATGGCCTCAGCCGGGTGGTTTCTCCATGTGCGCAGCAGATTCTGGCGTTGCAGGACGGTGTATGTGGTGTTGCTGAGCGTGCCGCCACTCAGCGCGCTGCGACTATGGTGCTGATAGGCCTGCCGGAGGGAAAGCGGCGTGACAGAAACCGGAGCTGCACACCCGGATAAAAGCAGAAAGGCTGCACTGAACAGGACGGGGGCTGCGCGTGATCTGCTGTGCTGCGCGTGCCGTTTTCTGGAAAAAACTTTGTGCATACCCTGTCGCAAACTGCTTTCCGTCGTTCTGTGCGCAGACCTTACAAGGTTTTCCCGGATGCTGAAACGCCTCTGCGGGCCGCCTGCTCTGGCTCCCGCTGTTATGGGGTCTCCCGGTGAGCGAATTCGGTATGGTCATCCCCCCATTTTTTGAGCGCCATGATAACGGGCTCAAGCGTCCGCCCACGGGCCGTCAGGCTGTATTCCACCTTTGGCGGCACCTCTGGGTACACCGTCCGCAGAACAAATCCGTCATGCTCCAGCTCCCGTAACTGCGCTGTAAGCATGCGCTGGGTAATATTGGGCAGGCGTTTGCGGATGGCGTTGAAGCGGAGCGTGCCTTCAAACAGATGATACAGGATCACGCCTTTCCATTTTCCATCAATAAGCTGAAGCGTTGCTTCAACCGCGCAGCCGGGGCTGCAATCCAGCGATTTATGACGAATACGGGGCATGGACGGTATCATTTCCGATACTAGGGGCGTTAAAAGTGCGTTCTTGTGAGGACGGATCATACCGCCCACTCTCCTGAGAATTCAACATCAGGAGCAGACATCATGCGTGCCATCGGGTATCAGACACCGCTTCCCATAGAAAATCCGGCGTCCCTTCAGGATATTGATCTGCCTGAACCCGTTGCCACCGGGCGGGATCTGCTGGTGGACGTTAAGGCGATCTCCGTTAATCCGGTGGATACAAAAGTGCGGCGCACGGCAACAGCGGAGCCGGGGGGCTGGAAGGTTCTGGGCTGGGATGCCGCCGGAACTGTGGTCGGGACCGGCCCGGAGGTTACGGATTTTGCTGTTGGGGATGAAGTTTTTTACGCAGGCGCCCTAAACCGTTCCGGCACCAATGCCGAACGGCATCTGGTTGATGAACGGATTGTTGGTCGTAAACCGCGTTCCCTGAACTGGGCGGAAGCCGCCGCCCTGCCTCTGACGGCCCTGACAGCGTGGGAAATGCTGTTTGATCGTCTGGCGGTCCATCAGCCGGTGCCCGGTGCGGCACCGGCCATTCTGATTATTGGGGGTGCAGGGGGCGTCAGCTGCATGGCCATTCAGCTTGCCAGAGTGCTGACAGATCTGACCGTCATCGCCACAGCCTCCCGCCCGGAAACGCGGGACTGGGTGACGGCTCTTGGCGCGCAGCTGGTTATTGACCACAGCAGGCCACTGGCCCCGCAGGTTGCGGCCCTGTTTGCCGGGAGCCCGGGCTTTGTGTTTTCTACCACGCAGACAGAGCAGCATCTGGCGGACAGTATTGCGCTGCTGGCCCCACAGGGGCGCTTTGGTCTGATTGATGATCCCGCAGTACTGGATGCCTTGCCGTTCAAGAAAAAAAGCCTTTCCCTGCACTGGGAACTGATGTTCACGCGGTCCCTGTTTGGCACAGAGGATATGGGCCAGCAGGGCGTAATCCTGAATGAGGTCTCACGCCTTGTGGATGAAGGGCGTCTTCGCACCACGCTGGGGGAAAATCTCGGCCCGATTACTGCGGGCACGCTGCGCAAGGCCCATGCGCTGATTGAACGGGGTCAGGCAAAAGGCAAAATTGTGCTTGAGGGTTTTCCAGAGTGATCCCGGCAGTCACCCAGAAAAACAACAGCGCAAAAGCCTTTCTTTCAAAACAGGCCTGATGGCAGGAGATGCATTTTTATGAGCGTAGAAGAGCATGTCATGACCGCAAACCGCACCGGCGGCCGGTTTGACCTCACCAGACTCGCAGCGGCCTTTCCGGAACAGGCTGACACCATGCTTCTGGATACCTACCTGACTGATAAACCCGAAGCCAGTATCAGAGTCTTTCGGATTTATCGGGATGTGCCGCCTCATTATCATACACAGTGTGATGAAGTGCTGCATGTTCTGTCCGGAGAAGGCACATTCTGGATTGATGATCCGGCGGAGGAAGCCCCGTTTGCACCGGGGCACCTGCTGGTCTTCCCGCGCCGGGCTGTGCATGCGGTGCCGCGCGTTGTGAAAGGACCGGTCGTTTTTCTGGCAATCGACACGCCCCGCCGTGCACCGGAGGACGTGGTGTTTCTCAACCCCGCCGAGGGCACACCCGCGGGCTTTATTGCGCAGGTGTGAGGCACGCCGGAGGTGATCTGCCCGACAGCTTTTCTGTGACGTACAGGTGAGGAGGGTATAGAAAAGAAAAATGACCCATCAGCCCTCGCCTGCCTCCGATGTTCCTATTTCACGCTGTCGCTGGGCGGAGACCAATCCGCTTTTGCGCACGTATCATGATGAAGAATGGGGCGTGCCCGTGCATGAGAGCCGCATGCTGTGGGAGATGCTCATGCTGGAGGGGTTTCAGGCGGGCCTGTCCTGGCTGACTGTTTTGCGGCGGCGGGACGGATTTCGGAAAGCGTTTGCAGAGTTTGACCCTGTTCAGGTCGCGCGTTTTGGAGAGGCCGATGTTGAGCGTCTGATGCTTGACCCCGGTATTATCCGGGCACGCGCCAAAATTCAGGCGACCATTGGCAATGCGCGGGCCTATCTGGCGATGCAGGAGCAGGGGGAGGATTTTTCCACGTTCTGCTGGGGGATGGTGCCCGGTGCGCCGGTCTACAATACAACCGGGCAGGTGCTGGCTCAGTCGCCCGCGTCACAGGCGCTTTCAAAAGCCCTCAAGGCGCGGGGGTTCAAGTTTGTCGGACCCGTGATTGTTTATGCATGGATGCAGGCTGTTGGCATGGTGGTGGATCATGACCCTGCCTGCTTCCGGTATGGCGTGACCTGTTAGCGCGCCTGCGCCCTGCATTAAGCACGATAGAAGAGTGTTGAATGGAGTCTCTCAGGAAAGTGAAATGTTTTTCGCATTGAAAAATCTTTCAGATACAGGAGAGGAACTGCTTCATTTCCGGATAAAAATAACTATAACCCATTAAAAAATAAGAAAATAATTTACACTATTTTTATATGTTAAACTTTAAAGGTGTGGCGCATAAAGCAACAATATGAGTCGTGCTTTATTGACGAACCCTTTTTTTGCTCATAAGGTCTGCCTCACCCCACCAGTCGGCGGGGATGGAATGAATGCAGGGAGCAGGCTGATGACGCTGCGAATGTGCAGGGACCGGCGATGTTGCATCTCAATGCAACAGGTCAAAGGTCATGATGTGCAGAACAGACACATCTTCTAATCTGCCGGGAGTGAAACTGCCGGCGGAAACACCCCTCAGAGGGTTTTGTTTTCGAGGTCAGTCATGATACGTACTTCAAAAATCATTGAAATAGACGGTGTTTTTCTGGGGACTGCAATCCAGATGAGCGGCGAGGCAGGGCAGCGTTTTTATGCGGCGCATGAGAGCGTGCGCGCGCTGCATAATGCCATTAAGCCGGATGTGGCGATGCTGGCGCGGCAGGTCGCGCAGACCTTCCGCCAGAACCGGGTTGCCTCTTACGCAGCGTAAGAGCCTCTCTCTCAGACGCCTAAGTCTCCATAACTCTCCATACTCTTATAAAAACTGTCGCTGTCCGTCACAGAGGATATCCGTGACTGACAGCGACAATATGTTCATCTTCCAGATCCGCCAGATCAAGCTTCTCCAGCAGTGTCAGCAGATCCTCCAGCGGCAGGTCCTGCCGGTCTGTTGTGCTGGACAGGGAATGTTCCGCAGGGTCAAACCGTTCTGCAAGGCGGCTGTACAGCTCGGCGCGCTGGCGGACTGCCGGTGTGGGGTCGGGTGTTTTTTCCATCCACCAGACGCTCGCGGCCCCGGCCAGTTTGCGTAACAGGAACAGGATGTCCCGCGCTTTGGCAATCTGGTCCGAGCGCCGCAGCCCTTCCAGCCGCGCTGTCTGATACTGAATTTCAGCAAGCGTGCTGGTGGTGCCAGCCTTACGGCGTGCGCTTTCAATCTGGGGCCAGCTCAGGATTTCAGGCCCAGTCGCAAGAGCTGCGTAGCGGATATTGGCACGAAACGCTTCGGCCACCTGCGTGGCCAGAGGGGCATCGCGTCGTTCCGGCCAGAGCAGCAGGCAGCCTGCCAGCCCCACCAGACTGCCAATAATGTTGTTAATGGCGCGCGCCAGCGCCACATCCCACCCAAGACCCGGGCTGACCAGATCGGTCACCAGCACAAACAACTGCGTCATGAACATCACGCAGAGTGCGTAATTGACGCTCCGCAGCGCAATGGTCGCCGCCGCCAGCGGGAAGATAAGGAGCAGAATACTCCACACAGGCAGTAGTACGCCCATAACGGCCGCCAGCAGGCCGCCTGCAATGCTGCCAATAACCCGCTCAATGGTGCGCGGGAGCGTTGTGGTCACGCGCGGCTGCGTAACAACCACCACCGCCATCATAGCCCAGTAGGCGTAGGGCAGATTCAGCCTGAGAGAAATAGCATAGGCAATCAGCACACAAACGCAGAGCCGCGCGGCATGGCGCAGCCCCTGCGCGCGCGGGACGGCGGCTGGGCGTGCCGCGCCGGAGCGGGTCTGGCCGGTTGCGTGTGCCTGCGGGGTGGAGAGAGTCTGCCAGGCAGTAATCAGGTCCTGCACAGCCTGCGCACAGACATGGGCCCCTTTGCTGAACAGATCTGTCTCCTGTTCTGCAATGCGGGCCAGCAGGCGCTGCTGCCGGAGCAGGCGTTCAGGGCGGGGTTCCGGGCGCTGGGTTTCCAGCGCCATGCGGTGCAGGGTGGTTGTCACCACCCGGACGGTGCGGCGGGCCGTGCGTGAGGTTTCACCCGACAAAACGGCATGCTCAAACGCAATCAGCGCGATAAAAATCCTGTCACACGCTTCAACAGCAGGCATCAGCGTGGCACGGGTGCGGCTGCTGATGGCATCAGCGGACAGAACTTCAATCCGCCCGCGTGTCCGTTCAATCCGGCTGCGGATTTCCCGCCGGAAGGCCCCGGCGGAGGCGCGCTGCGGCTTTCTGCTCTGGCCGTCCGGCTTCATGAGGTCGAGCATACGGCGCGTCATGCGCTCTTCTTCCCGCAGGACTGCGGCGCAGGCCAGCCGCAGCGGGGTATAAGGGTCCACCGGCCACGCCAGAACGCAGATCAGCGTGGCCCAGATGGCCCCAAGGGCAAACAGGCCGGAGAGCCGGAGTGCTACATCTGGCGGGAAGGGATAACAGACAGCCACCACAGCGACGATGGCCGCCAGAACGCCAATTTGTGTGGCAATCGCCCCGCGCAGGCGGCCCAGTGCGCAGCCAAACACGCTCACGCCGAGGGCCAGAAAAGCAGGCACAAGCCCAAACCCCGCCGCCGCAGAAACGGACCCGCTGATAACCGTACCAAGGGCTGCAAATTTCAGCATGGTCGCCAGTCGTGGGCGCAACAGCCCACCGGGGTCTACAAGGCAGGTCCAGAACGCCGCAAAGGCGGACCATGCCATGAGCGGGGTGTGCAGGTACAGCGCCAGCAGCATGACGGTCCCTACCGCGACCCCGGCACGCAGACCTTCCCGCACGGCAACCTGTTCCGGCGCAATGGCAATGGCCCGCACGCCCAGCCAGTGCGCGATGGCGGACGGGATCAGGCTGCGGGAGGCAGCCCGTAGGATTGTCGGTTTACGGGGGAAGGAAAGTGGCAGGTGTTTTTTCATGGACAGTCAGGCTGGAGAGGGAACAGGGCAGGAAAAAAGCAAGCGGACGCCTGCCATTATGCGGGATGGCAGGGCATGCTCTGCAAGCAAAAAAACAAAGAAAACCGGGACGTGAAGACCCGGGGAGGAAGGATCGGTAAAAATGGCGGGACAGATCGCGCTGGGGGCTGGTGTGCTCAGTCCAGAGTGGCGTTATAACATCGCTATCTCACACTCTGGCCCGCACTTCAACCGGGCGGGAGGGATTCAGAACGTGACACTCGTATGCAGTCCGAAAATCGTCTCATTCCCGATACGGCGGGAAGAGGCCGGGTAACGCGGGTCGGCTTTCCCCCCCATCGGGTTCCAGATTTCCTGAAAATCCGGCTGGACAACCAGCCATGGCCTGACTTCCGCCTGATAGGTAATTTCCAGATGGTTTTCATCACCGGGGACAAGCGTGTTTGCTGTGCGGTTATAGCGCCGCCAGCCAGAGCTGGAACGGCCAACGCCCCAGCCAATCCCTACCGTGTCATTCGGGCGGCCGGAAAAGGGGGCCTTCAGGTTCAGTCCGGCATCTGCGGCAAAACTGACCATATTGCGGTCCCCGCTATTGCCGGTTGCGCGCACAAATATCCCCAGAGAGCGGTCAGATTTGTAGGACGGCCGCCAGACCATCTGGTCAACCACGGCATAAACCATCCAGTTCCCACGGTCCCAGCGTGGAAAGCCGCCGTTTTTCCCCATAAGCTGATCACGCGTGTTGTAGCGATAGTCCGGGAATTTCCCCGTGTCATAAAACCCGCCAAGCTTGTAGATGCCGGGCAGGCCGGGATCTTTTGTGGCGTCTGAAAGGTCTTCAGGCTGGCGGTTGAGCGTGTAATGCAACTCCCCGATCAGCAACGCTCCGGAGCCTGTGTTAAAACGGGTTCCGCTGCCATCATGCGTGACCTGATTGGTCTGGTCCGCCGTGTTGCCGCCATTCTGGATCGTGAAGGCATTATAGCGGTTACCCGGCGGGTTATCATCCGCCACAGCCGCCAGAACGGTAAAGGCATGCGTCACATGATAGCGGACCCGCAACGCAGGAGAGGCTAACGGCCAGGAGGGGCCACCGCTGTACAGATTGACGGATGGCGCCATGGGCCAGCCAAAATTGGAATTGAGAAACAGGCCGCCATAGTTTGTCAGCATGAATTCCGATTCCAGATTCTGCTGCCCGATTTTGATACCGAGTTTTCCGTCAAACAGCAGTTGCCGGTACCAGAGTTCAAACAGGCGGGTGGACCGGTCGGCTTCATAACTGCTGACAGGGTTGTAATTGGCCAGATGATCCTGCGTGATGGAACGGCCACGTGTTTGCAGCGCACTGATGTTAAAGATTCCGCCTTTCAGGCCAATCAGCTTTTCCAGATCAACCCGCAGGGTGGGGGCGGTAACGGCATCATAGGCCGGACCGGTGCCGGACCCTGTGCGTACGTCCGCACTGGTGGGAGCCCCGCCGGAGGTATTGCCCCACAGTTCTTCCACGTCCTCCATATCCAGCGTGATGCCATACTTGTAGAGCCAGGTTCTCAGGCCGCCCATCGTGCCGAGGAGGTTATCGCTGGTGTCCAGATCATCCTCTTTTTTCTGGCTGGCGCGCGGCAGATGCAGCCCTTTGACGGTAATCCCCATGCCAGCCTGATTCATGAACGGGGCGGAGTTGCCCAGACTGTCCTGATTCTGCTCAACCTGATCTTCCGCCGGACTCTGCGCCAGCCCGCTTGCCGGGAGCAGACTGCTCAGGCAGGACAGAGCGGTGCCAAAAACCATAACAGACCGCCGCAAAGGCCGTGTAACAGGCATAACAAGGCTGGTGAGTAAGGCGGGCCGCATACTGCTTCGGTTTCCTGTGGGACGGATTCTGAACAACACTCCTGTGCTGGGATGTTTGTCCGCGCCATTTTAGCGGTCTGATCCCTGAGGTCAAAATTTCCCGAAACCCGGTTGGGCAACCTTTATGGACTGGCGGGAGGTGACTGGCGTCAGTTCTGCGGGGCATCCCCCAGCGCGCCGGTGGCAAAGGCCAGACTGGCTGCGGCAATCAGGGCGGCATAATAGGTGTCTGAATGGCCAAGCTGCGCATCCAGCAGGCCCGTCTGCGCCAGTGTGGCCTGTGTTATGGACCCCACCCCGCTGCGATAAGCGGCAAAAGCGGCATCAAAGCTGGTCTGAGCCGCTGTTTGCAGGTGGCCTGCCGCCGTGTACGCACTCAGGCTGCCATGCAGGCTGTTTTCCGCCACGACAATCTGTTTGACAGACTCATCCACCGTTTTGCGCAAAAGGGTCTGTGCGCTGTCAGCCTGATTTTTAGCCTGCCGCAGCATGGCGGCCCGCATCCCGCCATCAAAAACAGGCACGGTAATCCCCCCCAGAATCAGGCTACTGAAGTTGTTGGTGGAGAGGTTCAGCGTCGGGCTGGAGTCAGACCCGACGCCCGGCACGGAAGACAGCGCCAGATGGCCGGTCGTATAGGCAACATTCCCGGAGAGAAAAACCTTTGGCAAAAACTCGGCTTTTGCTGCGGCAATGTTGCTCTGTGAGGCCTTTGCCGCAGCATAAGCGGCCAGCACATCCGGGCGCTGCGCCACGGCCTGCCTGATCATATCGTCTGTCAGGCGCATATCGGCCAGTGTCAGCGGACGGTTTGCAATATCCTGCGTCTGCAGGCGGGTGCTGGGGGAAATTCCCATCGCGGTCATCAGGTCAAGATAGCTGTTCTCTGCAGTGTTCTGCGCCTGCACCAGCAGGAGTTCCGCCTGTGCCGTCATCTGCCGGGCCTGCGTGGCATCCACAATGGTGCCCTGACCTTGCCTGAGGCGCATGTCTGCCGCCGCCTGCACCTTTCTGGCGTTTTCCAGCGCCTGCGCCACCAGCGCAACACGGGCAGCCGCTGCGGCATGCGTATAAAAAGCCAGCGTTACCCCGTAGATGACTTTCTGATGGGCTGCCGTAAACAGGATATTGGTTGCCAGTTGCGCCTGTCTTGCTGCGTTGATCACGGCTTCCCGCTTGCCAAAGTCAAACAGCAACCACTGCATGCTGAGCGTCTGCACCTCACCATGGCCGGAATTACGGTTTCTGACCCCATCCCCAAGGGAGTCTGCCTGATTGATCCCGTTATTGATCAGGCTGCCAATCTCCCCGGCATTGCTCACGCTCGGGTTGGCGCCATTATTGCGCTGGTGCGTATATCCCCCCACGACCGTGGCGCTCAGATGCGGCAGATAGGCTGTGCGGGTAATGCCAACAGCCAGAGCGGCATCCCGCGCGGTGTTCCATGCCTGCCGCGTTGTCGGGTTGGCGGACTGTGCGAGGTCAATCAGTTCCGGCAGGGAGTAGGTATGCGTGGTGCTGACCTCCGCCTCAGGCGGGCGCGGCAGAATGGTCTGGTTGGCAGGCAGCGTATAGCCCGCAGGCAGGGTCAGACCGTGTTTTGGTTTGCCGGGGCGCAGTTCCCCTGTGGGGGAGACATCCGGCTGCCATGGTGCATCCGGTCGGTCCGGCGCGCTGTTCAGGGCCTCGGTTGCGCAGCCTCCCAGCAGAAAAATCAGGCTTGTGGTCAGGCAGGCTGCGCGGCGGGAAAGGCGGGTCATGACAGCATTTTATCCAGAGAGGCGAGTTGGGCGGACGCGGCAGCGCGCCGGGCGGGGATCAGCGCCTCTTCCGTCAGGGAGGCGATCTGGTTTGTCATCGTCTGGCAGGTGGCAAGCCCTTCCATGCGGGCCCGCAGATGAACAGGCTCGACACTTGCAAACTCAATCATGCGCTCCGTCTGGGCCAGAGCGGTTTGCACACTGGCGGCGCGTTGCAGGCGTTCCTGCTCCGTCGGGGCGGCAAGCTGGGCGTGCAGGGCTTTGAGCGTTGCAGAAAGCTTGTCCCGGATTTTGTCATACGCGCTGGACGGCCAGAAGCTGGTAAAAACCGCATAGGTGATGAAATTGCCAAGAAGAATACCGATAATGCGGTCCCGCGCCGTCGTCATGTCCGATGTCGGGCCATAGCCCTTCAGGTCGGAAAGGAAGAACGCCAGACCAATCTGGAAGCCTGCATACGCAATCCGTTCATCACCAGATTTGACCCATGCCGCCAGTAGGGAGCCTGCAAAAATCAGCACCAGAAATGCCGCGATATTGGTGAGGTGCGGCATGACGAAAATGATGGAGAGAATTGCCAGAGCGCCGCCGGTCAGCGCCCCGGTAATGCGCAGGGTCAGTTTGGAAACCATTTCTCCCATGGTCGGGAGTGCGACAATAAAGCAGGTGATGATGCAGGTATGAATGCCGTCCCAGTTCAGAATTTTGAAGATAAAATAACTCAGCATGACTGAGGCTGTGCCTTTGACGGCAAAACGCACATGGTCCGGATTGGTCCAGACATCCGGGGCGAAAAAACCGGAGGCAGAGGATGTCTCCTTTGGTTTTTCAGAGGCTTGTTCACCATTCCGGTCCGGATTTCTGGCAGGCTGCGTGAAGTCAGGCAGAAGAGATGCAATCTGGATCCGGGCCGGGTCAGCAGACGGGACGGCAGGGCGGGGGATTTCTGTCGGATAATCCCCTTTCTGGAAAATTTCTGCCATTTCAAGCAGGGTTGCAATCAGCTCTTCCGGCGGGGCATCGCGCCTGTCCGGTGTATCTGCTGTGTTGCAGGCGGCTGCATGCGCAAGGGCAAGAACCCCTGCGCTACGCGGAATAGCCTGTTGCAGACAGGCAAGATCCTGCCTGCGCCACAGTTTTTCCAGCCCTGCCATTTTCAGGGAGAGCATCATGCCTTTTGTCCCTTCCCGCAGAAGGGTCTCGGCCTGATCGTGTTGTTCCTTGTTTTCCGGAGTGCGGAGAAGGGCCGCGCTCAGACGTAAATGGTTTGCAACAGAGCGGGTTAGCAGGGTTTTGGGGGAGGGGCAGATAAAGGGGGCCAGACAGACCATGACCGCACCGGGGACCAGAATAAACAGATCCGCGTAGAGCAGGGCGCGTGTGGCAAGCTCCCCGACAGGCACATTCCCGATTGCGATCATGGCGTACACCACCACCAGCCCCAGCATGTATGCCACAGGCTTCAGCTTGCTGGCGGAGCCGAGGAAGAAGAACCCGAAAGAGAGAAGAGCCGTGGCAATGGCAAGGCCCATCGGGTGGTCCAACGTCAGGCGCACCAGCCCGAACATCAGGAGGATAATAAGGCCAAACAGCAGATTGACCGCCAGTCCTGCCAGAACGTTGGTCACGCGGTCTTTCTGCCACAGGGCCATGGTGACAAGGGCCGGTACGGCAAGGTCCGGCACCTGCCAGATTTCCCCCACCAGCACGGTGACTGTGCAGGCCGCCGCCATGCGCAGGGCTGCGGTGCCACGGCCGGGGGAGCGTTCCGTAATCAGCCGCCAGATCCGGCTGGCGGTCAGAGGGCGGACGTTAGTGGCAGGCTTCGCCATGCCGGATCTCGACTGTGGCTGTCGCACCCAGCCGCAACAGGCGCGGGTCTGCCGGGTCCAGCCGGATACGCACCGGGAAGCGCTGCGCCACGTGCACCCAGTCCATCTCCCGTGGCACCAGTGGCAGCCCACGGGCCAGCCCCGCAGAATCGAGGGAGGCCACGCCCCAGCCAATGCTTTCCACATGGCCACGGATCGGGGTGTGCCGGTCGATCATGGAATAGACGGTTGCGCAGTCTCCCGGTGTTATCGCGCCGAGTGTTATTTCCCGGATGTTGGCGCTGGCGTACCAGGCATCATTGGCAATCAGGGTAAAAAGCACCTGAGAGGGTGCGAGAATCTCCCCTTCCTTGACGCGCAGGCTTGTGACGTACCCGTCCGTCGGAGCAAGGACGGTCGTCTGGCGCAGAGCGTAGCGGGCCTGATCCAGCATGGCCTGAGCAGCCTGCTGCGCCGCCAGAGAGCTTTTTAAATCCCCGATTGCCGTCTGGGCGGCGCTGGCCTGCTGGTGGCTCTGCGCGAGGGACACAGCAGCATCATTCAACGCCACGCGTGCCTGATCATATTGCTGCCAGGGGATATAGGCATGCCCGGCCAGAGGCCTGAGGCGTTCCACGGTGCGGGCTGCGAGATCATGGTTGGTCTGCGCACGGGTTGTCTGGTCCTGCGCAACGGCGGCGTTAGCGGTTTTTACAGCCAGAAGGCGCTTCTGGTTCTCCACTTCCGCTGCGGCAAGCGCCAGATTGGCTTCTGCCTGCCGCACGGCCAGCGCGTAAGGTTCCGGGTCCAGCCGGTAGAGGGCATCCCCTTTTTTAACCGCCTGATTGACATGGACGGGCAGGGCAATCAGCCGCCCCCCTACCGTGGAGGCCATATGCACCACCTCGGCATCAATGGAGCCGCTATCGGATGAGGGATAGGCGCTGTCTTGCCGGGAGACATAGACCCCCAGACCAATGGCCCCCAGAATACAGACGGCTGCCACAGCAAGCCCGACAGGGCTGGTGGTGGAGAGAGAGACTTTTTTCATACGCTACGGTCCGAACCAGATCAGCCACGCCAGCAGCGCGGTGATCACCCCGAGTGACAGGTAGGTAAACAGGCGCAGGCTCAGGATGGCATCAAGGCCCGTCAGCACAAACACCACGCGCAACGTAACAGCGACGGCAATGCCGATCATGCCGCACAGCATCCAGTCCGGAAAATACGCGCCGACCAGTGAAAAAGAGGGTGCGCCCTGCACTGCGCATCCGCCAAGCAAAAGAGCAGAACTGATGCCAAACGGGCGGATGAGGGAACGAAGCATGGCTGCAAAGTGGTCTGATTTCTGCAAACCTGTCAATCAATTCAGCCAGACGGTCCTGGCTGATAAAAGTCAGGGCGGCAAAAGGATGAAAGGACGGCAGATGACAGCAGCAGTCGTGATGTATGGACTCAAGAATTGTGACACCATCCGCAAGGCCCGAAGCTGGCTTGAGGCGCACGGTGTAGACTACCAGTTCCATGACTACAAAAGTCAGGGCATTGATGCCGCGCATCTTGAAAAATGGATGGAGGTGGTCGGGTGGAAAACGCTGCTCAACCGGGCGGGAACAACATTTCGTAAATTACCGGAAGACCAGAAAACCGGTCTGGATGCAGCAAGAGCTCTGGCGCTGATGCTGGCCCAGCCTTCCATGATCAAACGGCCTGTTCTGGAGGCAGGGTCGGTGATCGTGGGGTTTAAGCCCGAGCTGTATGCAAAGGCCTTTGCGGCCCGCTAGAGCAGGCCTGCTCCCCCGGCCGGGATGGCCGGAGGGAGCGAAACACTGTGTGCTTATTCCTGATCAGGAGCAGCAGCAGAGTTCAGGTGGATGTAGCGTTCAATGCCAACCTGCTTGATCAGGTCGAACTGGCGATCGAGGAAGTCTTCATGTTCTTCTTCGTTCGTCAGGATTTTCAGCAGCAGGTCACGGGAGACATAGTCCCGCACGCTTTCGCAATAGGCGATGCCTTCACGCAGGTCGCCAATGGCTTTTTCTTCCAGCTTCAGGTCGCATTCCAGAATTTCCTTCACGTCCTGACCAATCAGGATTGTGTTCAGGCGCTGGACGTTCGGCAGGCCACCCAGGAACAGTATGCGTTCAATCAGCCAGTCGGCATGACGCATTTCTTCGATGGATTCTTCATATTCCTTCTTGCCCAGCAGGGTCACGCCCCAGTGGCGCAGGGTGCGGGCATGCAGGAAATACTGGTTGATTGCCGTCAGCTCGTTCGTGAGCTGCGTGTTCAGATGCTCAATAACTTTTGTGTCTTTAACCATGATGCGGACTCTTTGCTCTTGTTGAGAAATACCGGCCCGCATGTAACGCAACCTTTTGAGGGATGCAAATAAAAAACGCTTCTATATCAATAGAATATGGGAATTAAGTCTCACTATCAACTAGAGACATTTCTTATCAGACACTTCTGCAAGCATAGAGATTTTGCGTAACGGAGATGTGAGGCCTCTGTAGAGGTCTTCATGAAGAAGGCGTGCGTGCAGCGACTCAGGCTGCCCCGGCCGCAGGCTCTCCCTGTCCTGGCAGTTTTTGCAGGCGTTCCTGCAAGGCCGCATAAAGTGCCGGGTCAGACGCGGGGCCGAGTGCGGTTAAGGAGCGTTCCATAGCCAGAAGAATGTCCGACGTGGCATCCGGCAACGCCTGACGCCACCAGTGCAGGGCATCTTCTACCTGCCCTGTGTCTGCCAGAGCGGTCGCGTAGTTATGGCAGCCGCGATAGTCGCCCCCTTCGGCGGATTTTTGGTACCAGACAAGAGCCGCGGCCTTATCCTGCGGGGTTTCCCACCCTTCTTCCAGAAAGCGGGCAAGCAGGTTCATGGATTTTGCGTGCCCGTTATGGGCTGCTGCCGTAAAAAGCCCGAGTGCTTTTTTCAGGTCCTGCGGCATGCCAAGCCCCCGCATGGTCAGAATACCCAGATTATAACGGCCCCATTCGTCGCCCAGTCTGGCGGCGGCGTCATAATGGTGGGCGGCTTGTTGCAGGTTCTTCTCGCACCCCCAGCCAAAATGGTGGCAGCGCCCGAGCATGTTGTGCGCGGGGCCGTAGCCCGCCTTGGCCGACATGGTAAACCAGATAAGCGCCTGTGCGTGGTCAGGCGGAACATGCGCGCTGTTCAGCAACACCTTGCCCCATAAAACCTGATCCAGATGATGCCCGCCAATGGCGCGCTGCCGGATAGCTTCAATCTGATCAGGCAAAGGGGCTGGAGCAGGCTTTCTGGTTTTGCTCTGCCGTGTAAACAGCTGCTGCCACAGGCCTGACCCTGACATGATCCTCACCCTCTTTTTTGAGAAGGATTATCATTATCAAAATAAAGACGCAGTGGCAACCACGAGGGCTTATTGCCCCGCTATGTTCTGAATGCAGGCCTTAGACGCGGCTGAGCGGGCAAGCGCTGCATTAGAGGAACAGCCGGTGTGGTCCAGCTCACACTGGCTGTTCTTCATACTGGGCGGCCTCGTGCGGGGTATCCTGAAGTGAGGCCTTGTTAGAAAAATGCTCTTCAATACTCAGAACGCGCAGGCGGGAGTAGTTACCATCCCGGTTATCAACAAACCCGACGCTTGAGACAAAAGGTTCAATAATATGAATCTTTTGCAGTGGTGTGATGATAAGCAACTGCATGTTGAGTTGCTGGAACAGCCGCAGACCATATTGCGTGGACTCATCAGACCCACGACCAAAGGCTTCATCAATCACGACAAAACGGAAAGAGCGGGACCGCACTTCACCCCATTCCAGCCCGAACTGGTAGGCCAGACTGGCGGCAAGAATGGTATAGGCCAGTTTTTCCTTCTGGCCGCCGGATTTGCCGCCGGAATCTGTGTAATGGTCAAACTCGGCTTCATCCGCGCGCCAGCGTTCACTGGCCGCGAAGGAAAACCAGTTGCGCACATCAGTGACTTTTGCTGTCCAGCGCTGGTCCTGCTCCGCACGGCCTTCCCGCCCTCGGAAGCGTTCAATAATGGTTTTGACCAGATGGAACCGCTGCTCGGAATATTGCTCTGCCTCATCACCAGAAACGGTATTTTCCGTACAGGCGCGCAGAGACGCCTGAAAATCACGGATTTCCGGGTCGAGCGTCTGGTGCGCTTCCAGCCGGATATAGCGGTCCGGATTATAGTCAATCTGGGTGAGGGATGTATTGATAACGGCAATCCGTTCCCGGATAATTTCCCGCTCCTGCGCCAGATGCGCGTTGAAATTCGCGATCTCGTTAATTGTGTTTACTGTCAGAAGATTTTTAAACCGACTGACAAAGCGGGGGAGATCATCTTTTTTAAGGTGGTCCAGCAGCGCGCAATACTCGGGGCCAGCCGCCAGATGGCAATCCATATCCTGTGCATCGAGCGGATAGGCCGCCCGGAAGTCCCGCATATCGCCCAGAATACTGTCGCGCAGGCTGTCCAGCGTGCGCTGTTGCTGGTCAATCCGGGTATCCAGCAGGTCTCTCATCTGCGTTTCAGCCGCTTCGCAGGCGTCGGGACTGCTCAATTCAGGGTCTTTAAGCTGTGCCTGAAGGTTTTGCAGGTCTTCTTGCTGCTGCGGCGTCAGCACATACGCGCTCAGGGTTGTCTGACATTGCTGTAGCCGGGCCTGAAGCTGGGCGACGGACTGATCCAGCAAAGCCTGTTTTTTATACAGATCCAGATACGCCGTATCAGCCTGCCGGAGTGTCTGCTCTGCCTGATTTTTCTGCTGCCTGAGTTCTCGCAGGACATCTGAGGTTGCCGTCAGTGCCTCGCGTTCGGCTGTCAGGTGTGCGGCGGTCTGTGCGGCACTGTGCCAGTCCAGTTCCGTATAATCGGGATAGCGTTCCAGCCGGGTCAGTGTTTCAAACCGCTCTTGCAGCATTTTGCGGGTATTTTCCGCCTGCGCAATGTCTCCGGCATGTTTCTGGATCAGGGCTTCCTGTGCCCGTTGCCGCTCTTCAAGCGCTGCTATCTTGATGGCGTTGTTCCAGCCCAGCACATAGCGGCTGCGGTCATCAATCCTGTGGCGGTCATCTTTTTCATGCCGTCCGCCGGGTTCCTTGACCTGCCCGGACCGGGTGACGGCCTTGCCGGAGCGTCGGAACTCTTCCTGCGTTTCACAGCAGGTAAAGCTGAAGCGGTGCCCCAGTTCATTTTCCACCCAGAGCCGCATGGGGGAGTCCGGATGGACCTCCAGTTTCTGCGCCAGAGTATGAGGGTGGCGTGCTGCCTGAGATCCGGCACGGTGTTGCTGAATATGATAGTAAACCAGACGGCCTTTCAGATGCGTACGGTCAACCCAGTCCGCCACCTGAGCATAGAGATGGTCCGGCACCAGCAGCGATAATGCAAAACCATGTAGCAGGCGTTCCGCCGCACCTTCCCATTCCCGCGCGTCATCCCGCACACGGATCAGTTCCCCGGCAAAGGGCAGATCTTCGGCTGATACGCCCAGAGCCTCACACAGCATGGCGCGCATGCGGATCTGCCGTTCGTCAATATTACTCTGGCGTTTGCGCAGACTGTCCAGTTCTGTGAGGATTTCGGCATGCTGGTTTTTCTCTTCATGGAAGAGAATACTTTGTTCCGTCAGGTCTTTTGCCAGCCAGCTATCCTGTTTTTTCCACTCGGCTTTCTGCTTTTTTAGGTGCCGGGTCAGTTCCTGAAAGGCTTCAGCCGAACTGGCAGGCTTTACATTCAGCCTCTCGACAAGCCCTGCATAACTGGCGGCGTTCCTGCGGCGCTCTTCGGTCGTTTTTTCGGCCTGCTGGATGGCAGCGGCAAGCTGCTCCAGCCTGTCGCCCCCATTGGCGTAAATAGCCTGCCGGATTTCTTCAAGCTGCTGCTGGCACGTGATGCGGACCGCATCCTGCGCGTCTAACTGGTGCTTGTTTGTTGCAGCACTTTCCTGCTCTCTGGCACTCTGCTGCTCTAGCAATGTGGCTTTCTGGCTTGCAAAATAACCGGGCAATGCCTGACGGCTGGTTTTAAGCTGCTCACTCCGGGTCTCACTTTCCGCATAAGCGGCCAGATCTTCCGCCAGAGGGGTGAGCAGGCTGATCTGCTTCTGGGCCTTCAGGACGGCCTGATGCGCATCATCCAGATCTTCAAAATGCGAGATCAGGGCGTGGATGCGCTCAGTTGCGTCAAACCGGGCCAGCATGTTTTCCCGCACGAAATCTGTGATGTTATCAACAGATTTCATGGAAACAGTTTGCAGGAAGAGGTCCAGAGCCTGTTCGTTCTCAATGCCAAAGCGGCGGCGGAACCAGGCGGCGTAGCGGTTAAAGCTGTCTTCTACATCGGCACCCAGCGCCCGCAGATTTTTGCGGAGTTGCAGAATATCCGACCCAAAGCCGGTAAAATGCTCCTGAATGGAGAGTTCTTTTTCAGCCCCCACAAAAAAACGTGCGGGTTGAACCTGCTGTTTTTTAATCCAGAAGACTTGCGCCAGCGTAACTGTCTGCAGATATCCTTCATTTTTAAAAACGCCCAGAATAACCGTATAGCTCTGGGTGTCACGCAGGCTGACAGATTTGGTGGACCCGGTTGCATCGTTACGCTCGGATTTATAGTGGCCCGTGACGTAAGACCGAAGGGAGCGTTCCCGCGTATCCGCACCTGCGGCCTTGTTGTAAACAATGCGCTGGGCCGGTACGAGCAGGGTGGTGATGGCATCCACCAGTGTGGATTTGCCGGACCCGATATTCCCCGTCAGCAGAGCGTTCCGGCCATTGAGGTCAAAACGCCAGATCCGTTTATCAAACGTGCCCCAGTTCAGCACTTCCAGCCGGTGCAGGCGGAAGCCAGCCAGACGATCATCCACGGCAAAGTCGAGCGGGGCTTGCTGGGTGTCAGTCACGGTCGGTCAGTCCTGTCGGGGCATGGTCAGAAAAAAGCTGGAGGTCAGGTTCGGGGTCCTGTTCCTCGGGGTCGGAGGACGCAGCACGGGGTGTCATCGCTTCAGTCTGTTCAAGGGTGCGCGCGTGCGTCAGATAGGCCTCCAGCCGTTCATCAAGCGTGGCCAGCCATTCCGCATCAATATAGGCCTTGAGGATACGCCGCACTTCATACTGGGGCTGGGCGTTCGGCGTTTCTGCGCTCGTGGGCGGCAGGGGACGCAAAAAGCCAAGGTCAATGACGCGACGGATGTAGGTTTCAATCTGCGCAAGCTGCCGGACCTCGTTACTGCTTTCGGGTAGGAAGGTCTGGAGCAGGGAGGCAATATCGTCCCGGCTGAGAATAAGGCGAGTTTCACCGCCTATGGCGTCAAACCGCACAAGCTGGCGGCGCAGCAGGGCCAGCAGCAGGCTGACATGGAAAGAAAGTGGCCGCCGGGCAATCAGGCGGGGCATGCGTGCGGCGATGGCATCGTCCTCGGCTTCGGGCACGCTGCGCAGATAGGCGTAGCCCTCGGCAGGGTCGATGATCAGCATTAGCCCGAGCACAGAAACATAGTCCCGCACCTGATTTTGCAGGTGGAGCAGATGCCCCCACAGACCTTCATCTTCCTCCCGGTAAATCACCCCTTTCAGCAGCGTGATGGCTAGGGTGGACAGAGAGACGGGCAGGGAGGGCTGAGCCGGGGCGGCATCAAGCGTATTCAGAGTCTGGCTCATGCCGACCTCACAAAAATGACGCGTTGCAGGGTGGCGTTGCGCGTGATGATGGAACCGTCGGCACTCATGATGTCCCAGCTTACATGATCGCTCGTCTTTTCATCAATGAGGCTTTCAAAGCGTTCACTGCTGAGCTGGAGATAGGCGACAAGTTCGGATAATCCCTGCTCCAGCGGGTAACGGCGCAGCAGGGCGGCGAGGCTGACTTGCGGGGCCTCTGCCAGAGCCTGCTGGATATTGTCAGTCAGACGCAGGCGGTCCACCACAACCTGTTCATATAACGCCATGGGGTCTGCTGCTTCCGCTGCGTCGTCCGGCAGCGGGTCGAGGCTCAGAAGGGTTGGAAGCGGCGGGGCATACAGGGGCCGCTCCATAATAAGGTCCGGTGTAGCTGCCATGGAGTCAAGTTCTGTCAGGCTTTCATCTGGCGGGTAGTCTGGCAGGTAGGGGCGTGCGGCAAGCGCACGCGCTTCAATATGATGCAGAATATCCATAATACGCCGGGTTTCCTGCCGGCTCTGATCATCCAGAAACTGTCGCAGGCGGTGCGAAAGCTGGGCGACGGTGCGTTGTGTATGGTCGCCTGCTTCCAGCCAGTCATAATGAATACGGCGCAGGCGCGGGTCCGGGTGCAGAGCCGCAATGACCGGAAGAGACAGAATATGGTCCAGTTGCTGAGAAAGCTCTTCCTGCCGGCTGCTGGACATCAGAAAGTTCCAGAAGGCCTGAAAACTGCGGCCCTGATCGGAGTTATTGATCAGATCATGCTGGGTCAGAATTTCATCCAGCAGAGCGCCTTTGGTGCCGTCCCACAGGGCCACACGTTCCCGCACCGCACGGTCCAGACGCCGGAAATTATGCTCAACCTCACGGAAATCAGCCAGAAGATCACGCGCCATGCGGGTAAACTGGGAGAAGCGTTCCTTGATGCCGGTATCATCCATCAGGCTGACATCCCCGCTCTGGATACGGGCAATTTCAGCATCAATCTCATCCCGGCGCTGGCGCAGGTCTGCAAGGCGCTGCTCCGGGTCGCTCTGGGTGCCTTCATTCATCTGGCGTAGCAGATCAAACAGCGTGCGCAGGCGGGATTCCGTGCCAACAAAGCTGCGTTCAGCAAGCTGTTCCAGCCATGATAACGCCTTCTCGGTCGCAGGCGTCATATCAAAAACGGCGGTCTCCGTGCCTTGCTGATAGAATTTTCTCAGCCAGCCTTTATCGGGAGACGCCCAGTCTTCCAGATAATCCCGGGCGGTTCTGGGGAAGGCTGTGTCCTCCATCTGCTGGCGCAACGCATACAGGGTGTCTTCCAGCGCTTCCGCCATGTCCTCCGCTTTCAGGCTGCGCACATTGGGGCGAACGAACACCTGATGCAGAAAACTCAGGATAAGCGGCGCGTGGTCCGAGCATAACAGGCGCCAGGCCGGGTTATGCTGGCGCATACTGTTCAGGGTTGTAAAATCAAGCGCCATCCTTGCCAGCTCCTGTCTGCTTCGTCACCGATGCGGCAGAGGCCTTGTTACAGGATGTAAAGGGGCGAGGCGAGAGACACTGGCCGGAGAAAAATATCTGCGAACACTGTGCAGACACGCTGTCTGCTGGGGCCGGGGGCAAAGACTCATCCGGCATGATGGTTATTTTTAGGGCTTAGGAGTGCGCGCCCAGTTGAAGCGGGAAGTAGCGACCCAGAATGCCTTCGTAAGAGCGTGTCAGATTGACGGTGCCAGCATGAGCAGGCAGCGCGTTTGTCACGTTATTCATCATGAAACTGGCATTGAAATTCTTGGTGATGTGATACCCGATTGTCGTGTTGAAATAGATGAAGTTATTACGCTGGTTTTCTTCCTAATCACTGTAAGGGCAGCTTCTTCTTCGGTTTTTCTGGCTTACGTCTGGAAAGACCAACAGTGTTTTTCTCTTCCTGTGTCAAACCCGTAGGTTCCAACGTTCCCGGGATTTGGAAGGTGGGAGGAATATTGGTTTCTTACCTGAGACCCAACCTTGCATGGTTCTGGGCTTTTATAAAAGACCTCGTCGTGCGGGCATAAAGGGCAGCAGCCTCTGGCGGCCTAGGGCCTGTTAGGCCTTGATATAGTCTGCTGTAGCGGCGATGAGGATGACGGAAAGAAAGGATGCGGCTGTCTTTT